>JAAZLF010000475.1 GCA_012799425.1 Actinomycetales bacterium
CGTGCAGTTCGCGACGCACCCCGAGACCGGCCGCGTGGTCGTCATCGAGATGAACCCGCGCGTGTCCCGCTCCTCGGCGCTGGCCTCGAAGGCCACCGGCTTCCCGATCGCGAAGATCGCGGCGCGCGTCGCGATCGGCTACACCCTCGACGAGATCCGCAACGACATCACCGGCACCACCCCGGCGAGCTTCGAGCCGGCGCTGGACTACGTGGTCGTCAAGGTGCCGCGCTTCGCTTTCGAGAAGTTCCCGGCGGCGGATCCCACCCTCACCACCACCATGAAGAGCGTCGGCGAGGCGATGGCCCTGGGCCGCAACTTCACCGAGGCGCTCGGCAAGGCGCAGCGCTCGATCGACGTCAAGGACGCCAGCCTCAGCTACCTCGGTTCCCCGCCGTCCGCCGCAGAGGTCACCGAGCTGCTGGACGAGGTGCGCACGCCCACTGCGGAGCGCCTGGTGACGATCGGCCGCATCCTGTGGTCCGCCGCCGAGGGGATCCTCGATCCCGCCGAGACCCTCGACCGTCTGATCGAGGCCACCGGGATCGACCGCTGGTTCCTCGACCAGATGCTGATGGTCGCAGAGATCGCTGCGGAGATCCGTGCCTCCGAGGTGCTCGACGGGGACCTGCTGTCGCTGGCCAAGCGCCATGGCCTGTCCGATGACCAGATCGGTGCGCTCAGCGGACGCGCCGGCGACGTGGTCAAGGGCGTGCGGGAGGCGCTGGGCATCAACCCCGTCTTCAAGACGGTCGACACCTGCGCGGCGGAGTTCGCCTCGGCGACCCCGTACCACTACTCGACCTACGATCAGGAGACCGAGGTCGAGCCCCGCGACCGCCCGGCGGTGCTGATCCTCGGCTCCGGCCCCAACCGCATCGGCCAGGGCATCGAGTTCGACTACTCGTGCGTGCACGCCGCGATGGCGCTGGGCAACCGGGACCTGCCGGGCGGCGGTTACGAGACCGTCATGGTCAACTGCAACCCCGAGACCGTCTCGACCGACTACGACATCGCCGATCGCCTCTACTTCGAGCCCCTCACCTTCGAGGACGTCGTCGAGGTGTACGAGGCGGAGAAGGCCGCCGGTCCCGTCGCCGGAGTGATCGTGCAGCTGGGCGGCCAGACCCCGCTGTCGCTCGCGCGCCGACTCGAGGCCGAGGGCCTGCCGATCATCGGCACCAGCCCCGCGGCGATCGACAACGCCGAGGATCGCGGCCACTTCGGTGCCGTCCTGGCGGAGGCGGACCTGCCCGCACCGCCCTACGGCACGGCGTGGGGGCTCAGCGACGCGACCGAGGTCGCCGCACGCGTGGGCTACCCGGTGCTGGTGCGCCCCAGCTACGTGCTCGGCGGGCGCGGCATGGAGATCGTCTTCGACGAGGCCGGTCTGGTGGACTACGTGGCCCGCAACCTGCCCGAGAGCGGGCGGGCCGAGGCACCGATCCTCATCGACAGCTTCCTCGACACCGCGATCGAGATCGACGTCGACGCCCTGTACGACGGCACCGACCTCTACATCGGCGGCGTGATGGAGCACATCGAGGAAGCCGGCATCCACTCCGGCGACTCGGCCTGCACCCTCCCGCCGATCACCCTGAGCGACGAGATGATGGAGCGGATCCGCACCTCGACCCTGGCGATCGCCGAGGGTGTGGGGGTGCGCGGGCTGCTGAACATCCAGTTCGCCCTCTCCCACGGGGTGCTGTACGTGCTCGAGGCCAACCCCCGCGCCTCCCGTACCGTGCCCTTCGTCGCCAAGGCCACCGGCGTCGCGCTCTCCCAGGCCGCGGCACTGCTGATGGCCGGCACCTCCATCGCGGAGCTGCGTCGCGGGGGAGTGCTGCCCGCCGAGGGCGACGGCACCGACCTGCCGGCTGATTCGCCGATCGCGGTCAAGGAGGCGGTGCTTCCGTTCAAGCGCTTCCGCACCCGCGAAGGCCGCGCGGTCGACTCGGTGCTGGGACCGGAGATGCGATCAACCGGCGAGGTGATGGGGCTGGACTCGACCTTCCCGCTCGCCTTCGCCAAATCGCAGCTCGCGATCGCCGGGCAGGGCCTGCCGGTCTCGGGCACCGCGTTCGTCTCGGTCGCCGACCGGGACAAGCGCTCGCTCCCGCTCCCGGTGGCGCGCCTGGCGGCTCTGGGCTTCGAGATCCTCACCACGGCGGGCACCGGACGGGTGCTCAGCCGCTACGGCATCCCGTGCCGTGTGCTGCGGAAGGCCTCGGAGCCCGGTGACGACGCGAGCGTCATCGAGCTGATCGAGAACGGCCAGGTGGACCTGGTGATGAACACGCCCTCCGGTTCCAACGCCCGTGTGGACGGTTACGCGATCCGTGCCGCGGCGACCAGCATGGACGTCCCGATGATCACGACGCTGCAGGAGTTCCAGGCCGCGGTGCAGGCGATCGAGGCACGGCCTGTCGAGCCGTTCGAGGTGCTGAGCCTGCAGGACCACACCGCGCAGCTGGCCGACTCGCGGGCCGCGGTGGCGCAGGCATGAGCACCGGTCCCGAACCCTTCGGCGACCGCCTCCAGCAGGCGGTCGCCGAGCGGGGGAGGATCATCGCCGGCATCGATCCTCATGCCTCGCTGCTGGCGGACTGGTCGCTGCCCGACACCCCGGAGGGGCTGCGACAGTTCTCGCAGCGCGCCCTGGAGGCGTTCTCTGGCCGCGTCGCCGCGATCAAGCCGCAGTCGGCGTTCTTCGAGCGCCACGGCTCCGCCGGCGTCGCAGTTCTCGAGGAGCTCCTGGCCGGGGCCCGCGCTCGCGGCGTGCTCACCATCCTGGACGTCAAGCGAGGCGACATCGGCTCCACGATGGCCGCCTACGCGCAGGCGCACCTGCTGCCCGGGACACCGCCCGAGGCGGACGCCATCACCGTCAGCCCGTTCCTGGGCACCGGGTCGACGGATCCAGCGGCGCATCTCGCGGCCGAGCACGGCAAGGGGCTGTTCCTGCTGGCGCTCACCTCGAACCCCGACGGACCGCAGGTCCAGCACGCGCTGACGGCCCGGGACACGCCGGTGGCGTGTGAGATCGCGCGACACGCCGAGAAGATCGGCGCGCCGGGATCGGGACGCTGGTCGAGCGTCGGTCTCGTGGTCGGAGCGACTGTGGGCGACGCGTACCGGCGGCTCGGTCTGGACCGGGCCGCGCCCTCTGCACCGCTGCTCGCGCCAGGCTTCGGCGCACAGGGCGCCGGACCAGCGCAGATGCCTGAGGTGTTCGGCGAAAACGCTGGTCAGGTGCTGGTTTCTCTCTCCCGTGGGGTGCTGGGTGCCGGTCCCGATGTAGGCGATCTCGCGCGTCGCGCAGAGGACCTGCGCACTGAGTACGCAGGCGCACCGGCCCCCTCCTGATCCGTGTCGCGGTCCGGTCGACGAGCAGGCGCTCGAAGGCTGCCGTCGGCCGCCGATCTGCACCGGACCTGGGACGAAGCGTGTCAAAAGTGCGCTCCGCCACGAATATGGGGTTACGCTCTTCCCACACCGAGGTCCTCCCGGATCTCCACACCACCAGCAAGAGAACAAGAGGTAAGAACAGTGGCTCTCCCTCCCCTCACCCCTGAGCAGCGGGCCGACGCCCTGAAGAAGGCCGCCGAGGCTCGTCGCGAGCGCGCGGCCATCAAGGCGCGGCTCAAGGACAGCGCCGGCCACCGCGGCGAAGAGATCCAGAAGGTCCTCAAGGAGGCCGAGACCAACGAGGTCGTCGGGCGCCTGCGCGTCTCCGCCCTGCTCGAGGCCCTCCCGGGCGTCGGCAAGGTCAAGGCCCAGCAGATCATGGAGGAGATCGGCATCTCCCCCTCGCGCAAGATCCGCGGCCTGGGCTCCCACCAGGCGGAGAAGCTCGTCGCACACTTCTCCGAGTGACTGATCGCCTCACCCTCACCGGGGCCGGCGCCGATGCGGCGTCGGCCCCGGTGACCGTGCTCGCCGGGCCGACCGCCGTCGGCAAGGGCACCGTCTCCGCCGCGATCCGCGCCCGCTACCCCGAGATCTGGCTCTCCGTCTCCGCCACCACGCGCGCCCCGCGCCCCGGTGAGATCGACGGGGTCCACTACAGCTTCGTCAGCGAACAGGAGTTCTCCTCGCTGATCGAGAACGGGCAGATGCTCGAATGGGCCGTCGTCCACGGCCGTAACAAGTACGGCACGCCGCGCGGCCCCGTCGAGGCGAAGGTCGCCGAAGGGCGACCGGTGCTGCTCGAGATCGACCTCGCCGGTGCGCGCCAGGTCCGTGATTCGATGCCCGAGGCGCGCTTCGTGTTCCTCGCCCCGCCGGACTGGGACACCCTGGTGCACCGGCTCGTGGGGCGCGGCACCGAGGACGCCGAGGAGCGCGAGCGCCGCCTGGAGACCGCGAAGATCGAGCTCGCGGCGGAGAGCGAGTTCGACGTCACCATCATCAACGACACGGTGGACCGCGCCGCCGACGAGCTCGCCCGCCTCCTCGGCGTGCGCGACCTCACCTGACCCCGCACGCTCCTTCTCTCGCCCCTCACAGCGGGAGGGCGTATCCTGGAGCGTCGCACGCCGAAACTCATGAAGGGACATCCGTGGCCGGAACAGTCGCTCAGCCCGAAGGCATCACGAACCCCCCGATCGACCGTCTCCTGGAGACCGTCGATTCCAAGTACGCCCTGGTGCTCTACTCCTCCCAGCGCGCCCGCCAGATCAACGCGTACTACTCGCAGCTCTCCGAAGGGCTGCTCGAGTTCGTCGGCCCGCTGGTGGATGTCGACAACCAGGAGAAGGCGCTCTCGATCGCGCTCCGCGAGATCGATGAGGGTCTGCTGACGGTCCGCGAGATCGACGAGGAGGAGTACGCCGCGCAGAACGAGCCGGACCCGAACGCTCCGGCCCCGCTGATCCTCGGCGACGACGCTCCGGAGATCCCGCCGACCGACTTCCCGCTCTGATCCCGGCAGCTGCCGGATGATCTGATGAAGAGCCTGCCGCGTTCCCTCGAGGGGGCCCGCGTCCTGGTCGGCATCGGCGGCGGCATCGCCGCATACAAGACCGCGCACCTGGTGCGCGGTCTTGTCGCTGAAGGCGCAGACGTCCGGGTCGTGCCCACCACCGCGTCGCTCGAGTTCGTCGGCGCGGCGACCTGGGAGGCGCTCAGCCACCACCCGGTCCTCACCTCGGTCTTCGAGGATGTCGACGAGGTCGCGCACGTCCGCTTCGGTCAGGAGGCGGACCTGGTGGTGATCGCCCCCGCCACCGCGGACCTGCTGGCGCGGATGCGCATCGGCCGTGCCGATGACATGCTCACCGCCTCCCTGCTGGTCACCCGCGCTCCGGTGGTCGTCGCCCCGGCGATGCACACCGAGATGTGGGAGCACGACTCCGTGCGCGAGAACGTGGCGATGCTGCGCGAGCGCGGGGTCACGGTGCTCGAGCCTGCCGTCGGCCGGCTGACCGGCCCCGACTCCGGGGCCGGGCGCCTGCCGGAGCCGGAGGCGCTGCTGGATGCCGCCCGTGCCGCGATCACGGCGCCGCGCGACGGGCGCGGCGGGATCCGGCGCGATCTCGTCGGCCGCGAACTGCTGATCACCGCCGGCGGCACCCGCGAGGATCTCGACCCGGTCCGCTTCCTGGCCAACCACTCCTCCGGGAAGCAGGGCTGGGCACTGGCCCATGCGGCGCTCGTCCGCGGCGCCCGGGTGCACCTGGTCGCAGCCAACGTGGCACTGGAGACCCCGCCGGGCGCACGGCGCACCGACGTGGGCAGCGCCGCGGAGCTCGCGGCAGTGGTCGCGGAGCAGCGCGGTCAGGCGGATGCACTCGTGATGGCCGCGGCCGTCGCGGACTTCACGGCGGCGGAGCGCTCCGAGGCGAAGATCAAGAAGGACGACGCGGACGGCGAGTCCGTGCCGGCTATCGCCCTGCGCCGCACCGAGGACATCCTGCGTCACAGTGTGCTCGACCGTGCAGGCGCTGCCCGGCCCGCGATCGTGGGCTTCGCCGCGGAGACCGGGGCAGGCGCCTCCTCCGCACTGGAGCTGGCGCGTGCCAAGGCCCGCCGCAAGGCGGCCGACCTGCTCGTCTTCAACGACATCAGCGCAGGAGTGTTCGGTGCCGCCGACAACTCCGTGCGCGTCCTCGACCGCGACGGCGAGGAAGTCGCCCGCGCGGAGGGCAGCAAGACCGCTGTCGCTCACGCGGTGCTCGATGAGCTCGCCGCTCTCCACCCGGAAGTATCCTGACCCCATGACCTCCAGCGAGCTGCGCACCTTCACGTCCGAATCGGTCACCGAAGGGCATCCCGACAAGATCTGCGACCAGATCTCCGACGCGATCCTCGACGATCTCCTGTCCCAGGACCGTGACGCCCGCGTCGCGGTGGAGACGCTCGTGACCACCGGGCTCGTCCATGTCGCGGGCGAGGTCCGCACCACGGGCTACAGCGACGTCGCGACGATCGTCCGCGACGTGATCCGGGAGATCGGCTATGACTCCTCCGAGAAGGGCTTCGACGCCGACTCCTGCGGCGTCCAAGTCTCGATCGGAGCGCAGTCCCCGGACATCGCACAGGGTGTGGACAACTCCCTGGAGTCCCGCGGCGACCTCACGGCGGAGGCCTTCGCACGGCTGGGCGCCGGCGATCAGGGGCTCATGTTCGGCTATGCGTGCAAGGACACCCCCGAGCTGATGCCGCTGCCGATCCATGCCGCCCACCGCCTGACCCGGAACCTCTCCTCGGCCCGGCGCGACGGCGTGCTGCCCTACCTGCGCCCGGACGGCAAGACCCAGGTCTCGATCGGCTACGACGAGGACGGCATCGCTCGCAGCGTCGACGCGATCGTCGTCTCCACCCAGCACAGCGAGGATGTCGACCTCCTCGACCAGCTGGCCCCTGCGATCTCCAAGGTGGTGATCGCGCCCGTGCTCGAGGACCTCGCTGACGCGGGACAGGACACCTCGGCCGTCACGACCCACATCAATCCCTCCGGACGCTTCGTGCTCGGCGGCCCCAAGGGCGATGCCGGCCTGACCGGCCGCAAGATCATCGTGGACACCTACGGCGGCATGGCCCGCCACGGCGGCGGTGCGTTCTCCGGCAAAGACCCCTCGAAGGTGGACCGCTCCGGCGCGTACGCGATGCGCTGGATCGCGAAGAACATCGTCGCCGCCGGTCTCGCGGACCGCTGTGAGGTGCAGGTCGCCTACGCGATCGGCGTCGCGGAGCCCGTCGGCCTGTACATCGAGACCTTCGGCACCGGCCACGTGCCCTCGCACCAGATCGCCGCGGCCGTGCGCAGGGTCTTCGACCTTCGCCCCGCAGCGCTGATCGACGCCCTGGACCTGCTGCGTCCGATCTACGCGCTGACCTCCGTGCACGGCCACTTCGGCCGCGAGCTGCCGGAGTTCACGTGGGAGAGCACCGACCGCGCCGAGGAGCTGGGGCGCGCCCTGTGAGCACCCCCGACCGCCCCGAGAGCCTCCGCTCCGCCCTCGATCCGCAGCTGGCCGCCCGTCTGAAGCGGGATGCCGACGGCCTGATCACCGCTGTCGTCCAGGACGCCGGCGACCATCGCGTGCTGATGGTCGGCTGGATGGACGACGAGGCGCTGCACCGCACCCTCACCACGGGACGGGCGACCTACTGGTCCCGCTCCCGAGGCGAGCACTGGCGCAAGGGGGACACCAGCGGCCATGTCCAATGGGTCCGCTCGGTGGCGCTCGACTGCGACGCCGACACGTTGCTGGTGCGGGTCGATCAGGTCGGCGCGGCCTGCCACCGAGGCACCGACACCTGCTTCGACGAGCGCGACCTCGGCGCCTTCGTCCTCGACCCCACGGAGCGCACAGCATGAACCAGAACCCGGCAGAGGCGTATCCCGAGCTGGTCGGGGGGCGCGAGGGGGACTCCCTCGGCGTGATCACCCCCGATCGTGCGACCTTCCGCGAGCTCGCCGCTCGCCAGCGGGTGGTCCCGCTGAGCGTGCGCCTGCTCGCCGATGAGGACACTCCCGTCTCCCTCTACCGACGGCTCACCGCGGACGGCGAGACCCGCGGGACGTTCCTGCTCGAATCCGCGGGGGAGGGCGAGGCCTCGCGCTACTCGATCATCGGCACACGCGCCCGCGCCGTGCTCACCGAGCGCGACGGCCAGGCCCACTGGCGCGGGGACGTCCCGGCCGGGGTCCCCACCTCCGGCAGCCCTGTCGAAGCGCTGCGCGAGGTCACCAGCGCATTCCGTGCCGCGCGACAGCCGCACCTGCCGCCCTTCTCCGGCGGGCTGGTGGGCTTCGTCGCCTACGACGCCGTGCGCCACTGGGAGAAGCTCGAGCAGTCCCCGCCGGACGAGATCGGCCTGCCGGACCTCTCGATGCTCCTCGCGCAGGACGTCGTGGTGCACGACGCCCACGACTCGACCGTCGTGCTGGTCGCCAACGCGCTGAACCTCAACGCGACCGACGATGGCGTCGACGCGGCCTACGACGACGCCCTCGACCGGCTCGGGCGGATGCGCGAGCGCCTGCGCACTCCCGTCAGCAGCGGCCCGGTCGTGTACGACACCACGAGGGACCTCGAGCCCAAGGCGCGCACCTCCCAGCTCGAGTACGAGCGGGCCGTCCGCTCCGCCGTCCAGGACATCGTCGACGGCGAGATCTTCCAGGTCGTGCCCTCGCAGCGGTTCTCGCTCCCTGTCGCCGCCGACCCGTTGGACGTCTACCGCGTGCTGCGCAGGATGAACCCCAGCCCCTACATGTACCTGCTGCGGACCGTGGACGCCGACGGCGAGCCGATCGACGTGGTCGGCGCGAGCCCCGAGTCGCTCGTCACCGTGCGCGGCGGCACGGCGACCACGCACCCGATCGCAGGTTCGCGACCCCGTGGAGATTCCCCGGAGGAGGACGAGCAGCTGGGCAGCGAGCTGCTCGCGGACCCCAAGGAGCGGTCCGAGCACCTGATGCTCGTGGACCTGGCCCGTAACGATCTGCAGAAGTTCTGCGTTCCCGGCACCGTGGTGGTGCGCGATTTCATGCACATCGAGCGCTTCTCCCACATCCAGCACATCGTCTCGACCGTCACCGGCCAGCTCCGCGACGGCGCGCTCGCCTATGACGCGCTGCGGGCGACATTCCCGGCCGGAACCCTCTCCGGTGCGCCGAAGCCCTCGGCGATGCGGATCATCGATCAGCTGGAGCCGGTGCGGCGCGGGGTCTACGGCGGGACCGTCGGCTACATCGACTTCGCCGGTGACATGGACATGGCCATCGCGATCCGCACCGCCGTGATCAAGGACGGCACCGCGCACGTCCAGGCAGGCGGAGGAGTGGTCGCCGACTCCGACGCCACGATGGAGCACCGCGAGACGCAGTCCAAGGCCGCCGCCGCGCTGCGGGCGGCGGCCGCCGCCGACACCCTGCGCCCGGCATGAGCGAGAACACCTCCGCCCCCCGCGGCCCCCGCCTCAGCCGCCGGACCACGGTGCTCGCCAGCACCGCGGCGGCCGCGCTGCTGGCCGGCACCACCCGCACCACCTGGATCCACGCCTCCGCTCCGGACCTCGCGGGCACGGCCCAGCAGGTGACGGTGACCGGCTCGGAGGCGGCCCCGGCCGTGCTCGCGCTGTCATTGGTCGCGATCGCCGCGTCGCTCGCGACAGCGCTGTCCTCCCGCTGGCTGCGTCTGCTCACCGGTCCGGTGCTGATCGCCGCC
>JAAZLF010000476.1 GCA_012799425.1 Actinomycetales bacterium
GCGCAGCTGTACGGCGGCACCGTCACCCAGCTCGACGTCACCCTGCGCCGCTTCGGCGTGGAGACCACCTTCGTGCCCTCCTCCGAGCCGGAGGACTACCGGGCCGCGTTCCGGCCGGAGACGAAGGCGCTGTACGTCGAGATCATCGGCAACCCCTCCGGCGAGATCGCCGACCTCGAGGGCCTGGCCGACCTCGCGCACGAGCACGGGGTGCCGCTGGTGGTCGACGCGACCCTCGCCACCCCCTACCTGGTGCGTCCGCTCGAGCACGGCGCGGACATCGTCATCCACTCCGCCACCAAGTTCCTCGGCGGGCACGGCACCACCCTCGGAGGCGTGGTCGTCGAGTCCGGCCGCTTCGACTGGGGCAACGGCAAGTTCCCCACGATGACCGAGCCGGTCGATTCCTACGGCGGCATCAGGTGGTGGGACAACTTCGGCGAGTACGGCTTCCTCACCAAGCTGCGCTCCGAGCAGCTGCGCGACATCGGCCCATCCCTGCCGGCGCAGTCCGCGTTCCAGCTGCTGCAGGGCGTGGAGACGCTCCCGCAGCGCATCGACGCGCACCTCGCCGGAGCCCGCGCCGTCGCGCAGCGGCTCGAGGAGGACCCGCGGGTCTCGTTCGTGACCTGGGCGGGCCTGGAATCCCATCCGCATCACGAGCGTGCGCAGAAGTACCTGCCGCTGGGCCCGGGCTCGGTCTTCGCCTTCGGCGTGGCGCCGACGGGCGAGTTCGGGTCCGACGAGGAGGAGGCCGCCGCCGCGCGGGCGACGGGCGAGCAGGTCATCGCGAACCTGCAGCTCGCCTCGCACCTGGCGAACATCGGCGACGCCCGCACCTTGGTGATCCACCCGGCCTCGACCACCCACCAGCAGCTCTCCGCGGAGCAGCTCGCCGCGGGCGGGGTGCGCGCGGACCTGATCCGCATCTCGGTGGGCCTCGAGGACATCGAGGACATCCTGTGGGACCTCGACCAGGCGATCACGGCGGCGACGGGAGAGACGCGATGACCGAGCAGACCACCCAGAGGACCTGGCAGGCACCCTCGGCCCCGGCGCGCCTGGCGATCCTGCGCCGCGCGAGGAGCATCGCGATCGTGGGCGCCTCGGCGAACCCCGCCCGGGCCAGCTATTTCGTGGGCACCTACCTGCTGTCCAGCTCCCCGTACGAGGTGTACTTCGTCAACCCCCGCGCCGAGACGATCCTCGGCCGCCCGGCCTATGACTCGCTCGCGGACCTGCCCGTCGTGCCCGATGTGGTGGACGTCTTCCGCAAGGACGCCGACCTGCCGGGCGTGGCCCGTGAGGCGGTCGAGGTGGGCGCGAAGACCCTCTGGCTGCAGCTGGGCTCCTGGAACGAGGAGGCCGCCGCGATCGCGGAGGCCGGCGGGCTGGATGTGGTGATGGACCGCTGCCTGAAGATCGAGCACGCCCGCTTCCACGGCGGACTGCACCTGGCCGGCTTCAACACCGGGGAGATCAGCGCGAAGAAGCAGCGGCTCGCCTGAGCCGCACGGCGCAGATCCCCTGCGACGGGGTCCCCGCGACGGGGTCCCTGCGGCAGTTCCGCGGCGACGGGTCCCTGCGCGTACGATCACCGCACAGGCGCGGGTCGGAGCATCTCCGGCCCGCGTTCTGCTGCCCGCAGCGGACGCTCAGCCCTCGACGCGGATCCCCAGATGGCTCGCGAAGGCCGGGGCGAGCGCGGTGACCTGCTGTGCGTCGAGGGTCGCGCCCGCCATCCCCTCGAGGTTGCCGATCGACCCGATCTCCAGCCCGCGCAGATCCACGTCCTCGAGCCGGGCATGGGCGAGGGCGAGGCTGCCCACCCGGCAGTTCGTGAACGCGACGCGGGAGACGGCCGCGCCGGAGAGGTCGAGCTCCTCGATGCTGCAGTCCTCGAAGAGGACGTCCTCGAGGGTGCTCGCGCGCAGATTGATCCAGTCGAACTTGCTGCTGGTGATCCGAGTCGAGCGGATCTCGGCGTCGTAGATGTCCAAGGCACCCAGGCGCGAGCCGCTCAGCTCGACGTCCCGCCAGGTGGAGCGGGTGGCGTCCAGGACGGGGGCGTTCAACCGCTCGATCCGGGTCTCGATCAGCCGGGCGTGCTGCAGCACCGTGGTGTGGGCGGTGATTCCGATCAGCTCGCACTCGCTGAAGGTCGCGCCCGTGAGGTCGCGGCCGGTGAGATCGTCCCCCTCGAGCCGGAGCTCGTCGTGGTGGTCCTGGGCGGCGAGCTGCTGCCCATCGGACGGCTCGAGCGCAGGCAGGACCAGCGCCTCCAGCACGGGCTTGCGGGTGGTGAGGGCTCTGCGTGCGATGGTGCACCTCGCGGATCGTGGATGGAGCCGGCCGCGGCGGCGGCGGGCTGCTGAGAGCGTACGGGGTGCGGCCGACGGGCGATGGCGGGGCAACAGCGGCTGAGCCGGCGGGGCGGGGTGCCGATCGGGGCGGAGCGTCACGGGGCGGAGCGCCACGGGGCGCCAGATGGCGCCAGGTGGGGCGGGACGCTCCGGCAGGATTCGAACCTGCGACCGGCTCCATATGAGGGAGCTGCTCTACCGGGCTGAGCTACGAAGCGGTGCGCCGGCGGGGCCGGCTCCCACCAGCGTGGGGGTGGGTGGCCGGTGCTGTCGAGCGTTCTGTCATCGGCCGACGCAGAGCGTCGTGGAGGGCCGTCGGAGGTCATGTCGGGA
>JAAZLF010000477.1 GCA_012799425.1 Actinomycetales bacterium
GGCGAGATCGTGCTCGACGAGAACGCCGCCGATGTGCTCGGAGTCGGGGTCGGTGACTCCGTCAGCCTGCCGGCCGATATGGCGCCCGACGGCGAGGAGACGACGCTGCGCGTGGTCGGGATCGCTCACGCTGCCGACGGGGCGGTCTTCGGCGCCACGCCCCGGGCGCTGGTGAACGAGGCGAGCGCCGCGACGCTGCTGGGCCCGAAGGCAGGCACCGACACCACCACCTGGCTGGCCACGGTGCCTGCAGGGGCTGACCCGGGCGAGGTCGCCGCGCAGGCGACCGGCGGGGACCTCGAGGTGCGCACGGCAGCCGATGCGGAGGACGAGGCCACCGATCGTTTCCTGCAGGGCTTCGGGGCGCTGGGGATGCTGCTGGCCGTGTTCGTGGTGATCGCGCTGTTCACCAGTGCCGTCGTCATCGCCAACACCTTCGCGGTGACGATCGCGCAGCGCACCCGCTCCCTCGCTCTGCTGCGCACCCTCGGCGCTACCCGCTCCCAGGTGCGCGGCACGGTGCTGCGTGAGTCGCTCACGGTGGGTCTGCTCGGTGCGGCCGCCGGAATGCTCGGCGGCCACCTGCTGGTGCAGCTCGCGCTCGCGGCGGCGGCCTGGTGGGGGTGGCTCGAGGGCGTGCTGCTGGTGCCGGTGGGGCTGTGGTCGGTGCTGCTGCCCCTGATCGCCGGGGTGATGATCACCCTGCTGGCGAGCCTCGCCCCGATGCGGGCCGCGACCAAGGTGGCACCCCTGCAGGCGCTGCGTCCCGCCCCGCCCGCACAGCGCCGAGGTCTCGGCATCCAGGGAGTGCTCGGCCTGGTCGCCGTGGCAGGCGGGATCCTGGCACTGGCCGGCGGCACCGTCCTGGCGCTGAACGGCACCGTCGGTCTCGGTCTCATCCTCGCGATGTTCGGCGGGGTGGTCAGCTTCACCGGCGTGCTGCTGACGCTGGTGCTGCTGACCCGGCCTCTGGCCGCGCTGGTGGCCCGGATCGTCGGCCGTGTGGGCGGGCTGCCGGCCCGGATCGCCGGAGCCAATGTGGCCCGCAACCCGCGGCGCAGCGCCGCCACCATCGCCGCACTGCTGATCGGCACCACCCTGATGACGATGATGGCCGTCGGCGCCCGCACCGCCGAGGCCACCTTGACCTCCGAGCTCGACTCGCGCCGCCCGATCGACATGGTCGTCTCCGCCGAGCAGATGCCCGAGGACGCCGCCGCACGGATCGCGGATCTGCCGGGGATGGACAGCGCTCATCAGTCAGCACGGGGCGATATCGAGGTGGGCGTCCCCGAGACGATGACGCTCTACGCCGCCAGCGAGGCGGCGCTCACGGAGACCTCCCACCGGCCGGAGATGGTCGACGAGCTCGCCGACGGCGTGGTGCTGCTGGGACAGGAGCGGGCTGAGCGCTTCAGCGTCGCCGACGGGCAGATCCTCGAGATCGAGGCGCCCGACGGCGCGATCCACGAACTACGGGTGGAGGTCGATGCGAACCTGCAGATGTCCTTGGTCACCCCGGCAACGCACGAGCAGCTCCTCGGCGATGATGCTCGTCCCGCAGTGCTCGCCGACTTCGCCGATCCCGGCACTCCGGAGCGCGAGGGCATCGACGGCCACGAGCTGGCGAGCAGCGTGGGCGAGCTGACCCAGGGCGAGGGCTACTCCGAAGTCCAGCTGGACGTCGGCGGGCTCGAGCGCGAGGGCTATGCGCAGATCCTCGGCGTGCTGCTGGGCATCACCCTCGCGCTGCTGGCGGTCGCGGTGCTCGTCGCTCTGGTGGGCGTGGCCAACACGCTCAGCCTCGGCGTCATCGAGCGCACCTCCGAGAACGCTCTGCTGCGAGCGCTGGGAACCACCCGGCGGCAGATGCGGGCGATGCTCGGCTGGGAGGGGATCCTGCTGGCACTGGTGGGGGCCGTGCTCGGCCTCGCGCTCGGCAGCCTGTACGGCGTGCTGGGGATCAACGCCCTGCTCGGCTCGACCTGGCCGGTCTCGATCACCATCCCGTGGGGGCAGCTGGCGCTGGTGCTGGTGCTCGCCGTCCTCGCCGGGGGCCTCGCCTCGGTGCTGCCCGGGCGGGCGGCGGCCCGCACCGCCCCCGCGGCCGCACTCGCCGACGCCGACTGACCCCGGCCGATCGCCGGGACCAGGCAGGGCCCCGCACCGGAGCACTTCGGTACGGGGCCCTCCTCGTCGCTCACGCTGTCGAGGTCATTCCCTCGCTGAGGGCAGCGGCGTGGAGTGGACCAGACGGGTCAGCAGCACGAACAGCGCGATCGCCAGGACCAGGCCCAGGGCGCCCTGCCAGTACATCGAAGCCTTCAGCATGCTGGCACCCACCAGGGCCTGGAACAGCTGCCAGGTGATGCCCCACCCCAGTCCGAACCGCCCCTTCACCAGGATCGAGCGCGCGGCCAGGCCGAGCAGCACGGCGAACAGGATCAGGAAGACGCCCAAGCCGATGCCGAGCCGGGCCTGGAGCCCTCCCCCGGAGACGGCCACGAAGCAGTAGACCGCGGTCGAGAGGAGCAGCAGCGCCTCGACACCCAGCAGCGAGGACACAGCGGGCCGGATGCGCGGACTCGGGTCGGCGGCGGCAATCGGTCCGGAGGAGCGATCGTCCGCGGAGCCGCCGCGCGAGGAGGATGAGGTGTCAGTGGGCATGATGGCACTGTAATCGCCGCGCCCGCCCGGATGCTCCGCCCGTCGCGACCGCCGATGAACCATCTTCCGCAGCCGGATGCAACGGCTTCGTGCCGGGCATCACGCGCGCAGCGGCGCCTCGCCGACGGGTGTGGGAAGTGCCACCAGGCTTGCCCATTCAGCCCCTTGTCGAGGCCCCGACCGCCCCAGATAATGGAGAACGGCTCGTCAGGCCGACGGACGCCGCAGGAGCATCCTGCCGCTGTCGTCGCCACGAGGAGCCGGAGACCCGACAAACGCCCCTTCGGGGGTGAACCTCGCCGCGCCTGGCCCCACGGGGCAGGGCGGGGCGTCCTGGAAAGAGAGAGTGACGATGGACTGGCGCCACCGTGCCGAGTGCCTCAACCATGATCCCGAGCTGTTCTTCCCGATCGGGAACACCGGACCGGCGATCAC
>JAAZLF010000478.1 GCA_012799425.1 Actinomycetales bacterium
CGGGCGGTCTCTCAGCTCTCCGGGCCGACCTCGACCCGGGTGCTGAAGGCTCCGGAGAGACGAGCGGCGAGGTCACGCACGTCCTCGACCCCGACGCGACCGATCCGTTCGAGCGTCTCGTCGACGCTGGTGTAGCGGCCGTGGACGAGCTCGATCGTGCCCAGACGGCCCATTCGCGAGCTGGTGTCCTCCAGCCCGAGCGCGAAGGAGCCGGTGATCTGACCCTTGGCCCGTGCGAGCTCGAGCGCGTCGATCCCGCTGGTGCCCATCCGCTCGAGCTCCTCGGCGAGCAGCTCGACCACCTGGGCGGTGCGGGAGGGCCTGCACGCGCCGTACAGGCCGAACAGGCCATCATCCCGGTAGCCCGCGCTGAAGGAGTAGACGGAGTAGGCCAGACCGCGCTCCTCGCGGATGTTCTGGAACAGCCGCGAGGACATCCCGCCGCCGAGGACCGACATCAGCACCGACAGGGCGTGGCGGTCCTCGCTGAGGGCGGTGAGTCCGCGGCCCCCGAGATAGATGTGGTTCTGCTCGGCGGGACGCAGCAGGCGATGAGGCGTGAGGGAGGCGACATCGACGGCTGCCTGCCCCGCTGCGTCCGGCGGACCCTCGGAGCGCAGACGGCGGGTGGGCGCCGCACCCTCCTCGAGGGTCCAGCCGCCCCGGCGCAGGCCGGCCTGCAGCAGACCTGCCAGCTGGTCATGGTCGATGTCACCGACAGCCGTGACGACGAGGTTGTCGGGGCGATAGTGCTCGATGAAGTGGTCTCGCACGTCCTGGATGCCGAGCGCCGACACCGAGCCGACGGTTCCGCCGACGGGGCGTCCGAGCGGGGTGTCGGGCCCGAGCACGTCGGCGAGGAAGGTCTCGTAGCCGACATCATTGGGGTCGTCCTCCGCCATCGCGAGCTCCTCGAGGATCACCTCGCGCTCGGTGGCCAGCGCGTCCTCCTCCAGCAGGCTCCCGGTGATCATGTCGGTCAGCACGTCCACCGCCATCGGGACGTCCGAGGAGCGCACTCTGCCGTAGTAGAGGGTGTGCTCCTTGGCGGTGATCGCGTTGGAGTCCCCGCCGACCTCGTCGAAGGCAGTGGCGATGTCCATCGCGCTGCGGCGCCGAGTGCCCTTGAACAGCAGGTGCTCGAGAACGTGTGTGGACCCGGCATGGGCGGGGGTCTCATCGCGCGAACCCACCGGGAGCCAGAGGCCGATGGTGGCGCTGCGCACGCTGCGGTCCGTCTGGGTCAGCAGACGGACTCCCCCGGGCAGGATGCTGCGGCGCACCCCGGTGGCGGGATCCAGCAGCACATCGGAGGACGGGTCGTCGTAGGAGAGGTCGAAAGGCATCGATCGATTGTTCCACGGTCCGAGGTGCGGGGCGTCGAGCGGTGCGTCACGCTGCCCGGTCACGGATGTCACGAGGGGAGGCACCCTGCCGGATGCCTCCCCTCGTCATGACGTCATCTCGTCGGCCGGGGCCGACGGACGGATCACTCCGCGGTCTTCTCCTCTGCGGCGACGGAGTCGGCGGCCTCCTCGGCCTCGTCCTCGATCACCGCGAGGGAGATCTTCCCGCGGGCGTCGATCTCGCGGATCTCGACCTCGATCTTCTGACCGACCTTGGCGACGTCCTCGACGTTCTCCACACGCTTGCCGTCGTTCAGCTTGCGCAGCTGGGTCACGTGCAGCAGACCGTCCTTGCCCGGGGTCAGCGAGACGAACGCACCGAAGTCGACCACGCGCACGACGGTGCCGAGGTAGCGCTCACCGATCTCGGGGACCATCGGGTTGGCGATGGCGTTGACCGCGGAGCGCGCGGCCTCGGCCGAGGGGCCGTCGGTGGCGCCGATGTACACGGTGCCGTCGTCCTCGATGGTGATGTCCGCGCCCGTGTCGTCCTGGATCTTGTTGATCATCTGGCCCTTCGGGCCGATGACCGCGCCGATCTTGTCGACCGGGACGGTGACCGCGAGGACGCGCGGGGCGTGGGGGCTCATCTCGTCCGGGGTGTCGATCGCCTCGTCCAGCACGCCCAGGATCGCCAGGCGGGCCTCGTGGGCCTGCGACAGCGCACCGGTGAGCACCGAGGCGGGCAGACCGTCCAGCTTGGTGTCGAGCTGGATGGCGGTGATGAACTCCGTGGTGCCGGCGACCTTGAAGTCCATATCGCCGAAGGCGTCCTCGGCGCCGAGGATGTCGGTGAGCGCCGCATAGCGGGTCTCACCGTCCACGACGTCCGAGATCAGGCCCATGGCGATGCCCGCGACCGCGGCGCGCAGCGGCACGCCGGCGTTCAGCAGCGACAGGGTCGAGGCGCAGACCGAGCCCATGGAGGTCGAACCGTTCGAGCCCAGGGCCTCGGAGACCTGACGGATCGCGTAGGGGAACTCCTCGCGGGTGGGCAGCACCGGCACGATGGCGCGCTCGGCGAGCATGCCGTGGCCGACCTCGCGGCGCTTCGGGGAGCCGACGCGGCCGGTCTCGCCGGTGGAGTACGGCGGGAAGTTGTAGTGGTGGACGTAGCGCTTGTGCGTGACCGGCCCGAGCGAGTCGATCTGCTGCTCCATCTTGAGCATGTTCAGCGTGGAGACGCCCATGATCTGGGTCTCGCCACGCTGGAACAGGGCGGAGCCGTGCACGCGCGGGAGGACCTCCACCTCGGCGGAGAGCGCACGGATGTCGCGCAGGCCACGGCCGTCGATGCGGATGCCGTCGGTGAGGACCTTCTTGCGCACGACCTGCTTGGTCAGCGCACGGAAGGCACCGGAGACCTCCTTCTCGCGGCCCTCGAGCTGCTTGCCCTCGGCGGCGAGCTCCTCGACGACCTCGGCGAGCAGCTGCTCGGTGCGCTCCTCACGCTCGGTCTTCGCGGCGATCGACATGACCTCGGCCAGACGCTCGGCCGCAGCGGCCTCGACGATCCCGTAGGCGTCGTCCTGGTAGTCGAGGAACAGGGGGAACTCGCGCACCGGCTTCGCGGCGGTCGCGGCGAGCTCCTGCTGGGCGACGCAGAGGCTGCGGATGAAGACCTTGGAGGCCTCGATGCCCTCGGCGACCACGGACTCCGTGGGGGCGATCGCGCCCTGCTCCTTGATGAGGGTCCAGGCGTTGTCGGTGGCCTCGGCCTCGACCATCATGATCGCGACGTC
>JAAZLF010000479.1 GCA_012799425.1 Actinomycetales bacterium
ACCGTCGAGGGCGGCTGCGGCGCCCGCACCGTGCTGGTCCAGGCCGGCGCGGCCTGGTCCGCCGAGGCCGGGGGCACCTCCGGCGCGCTCTGGGGAGCGGCGCTGACCAGCCTCGGCAGCGCCTTCAGCGACGACGAGGGTGTGAGCGCCGAGCAGCTGCTGACCGGCCTGGTGCAGGCGGTCGAGGCCGTCGAGCGCCTGGGCGGCGCCGTGCCGGGCGACAAGACCATGATCGACGCCGCGGTGCCCTTCCGGGAGGCGATCACGCTCGCCCGCTCGGACTCCGAGGAGGCCCGGGCGCAGGTGGTCGCCTCCGCGGCTGCGCGCGCCACGGAGGCCGCCGCGGCCACCGCCGATATCTCCTCCAGCAAGGGCCGTGCCCGCAACCACGGCGACAAGTCCGTGGGCACGCCGGACCCCGGCGCGATCTCCTTCTCGCGGATCGTCACCCTGCTGGGCGAGAAGCTCTCCGACTGAGAATCGGGCCACCGCCGGGCCCGCTCGCGGAACACCGCCCCGCTCCGGGGCGTTGTGACGGGGGCGGGCCCGGCACCCTCCCACGAGACGCGGGTCCGGAAGGACCCGCCCGAGATCACCGCATCCCAAGACCACCGAATTTTGAGATCACCGAATCCCGAGACCACCGAACGAAGGAGCACCGACATGGGCTGGAAGATCGTCACCGGATCCGACAATGCCGGCTACGGCCACAAGAGCGCGCTGAAGGAGCTGCTGGAGAACGACCCGCGCGTCGACGAGGTCATCGACGTCGGCGTGACCGGGCGTGAGGACGGCACGTTCTACCCCAACGTCGCGGTCGCCGCGGCGGAGAAGATCGCTGCGGGCGAGGCCGATCGTGCGCTGCTGATCTGCGGCACCGGCCTGGGCGTCGCGATCGCGGCGAACAAGGTCTCCGGCGTCCGCGCCGTCACCGCCCACGACCTGTACTCCGTGCAGCGCTCCGTGCTCTCGAACAACGCGCAGGTGCTGACCATGGGTGAGCGGGTCATCGGGCTCGAGCTCGCCAAGGAGCTGGTCAAGGTGTGGCTGGACCTCGAGTTCGATCCCACCTCGGCCTCCGCCGAGAAGGTCGACGCGATCTGCGCCTACGACGGGTCCCTCGAGCAGGCCTGAGGGTCGTTCGGCCCGTCGGCCGTCGCACCGTCGGCCACCCCCGTTGACCGCTGCGCAGTTGGCGCTCTGAACTCTCAGAACGCCAACTGCGCAACGGTCGAGGCGCATAGCGGGGCTCATTCCCCCGCCGTACGCCGAAAGGTTCCAGCGCAACGGTACTTTTCGGCACGTGACGGAGCTTTTCCGCACATGAACCGGAGCCCGGGGCCCGGCTACTCCGCGAGTGCCTTGCCGCGCTGCTCGGGCAGGGTGAAGGCGGCCGCGGCGGCCAGGCCGAAGGCGATCGCGAACACCGCGAAGGCCAGCACCTGCCCACCGGTCACCACCAGCAGCGGCACCAGGAAGGGCGCGAGCATCGAGGCGATCCGTCCGAAGGCGGCGGCCGCTCCCGTGCCTGTGCCGCGCACCGCGGTGGGGTACAGCTCGGGGCCGATCGCGTACAGCGCGCCCCAGGCTCCGAGGTTGAAGAAGCTCAGCGCGCAGCCGGCGGCGATGATCGTCGCTTCCGAATCGG
>JAAZLF010000480.1 GCA_012799425.1 Actinomycetales bacterium
CATGAAGGCACAGATCGCCGAGCAGATCCATGTGCGCCGCGGCGCGGATGCCCGCTCCACGCTCACCATCACCGCCTGAGCCCGCCGCCGCCCAGCCGGCACCCAGCCCACCACTCAGCCCACCACCCAGCCCGCCACCGACAGTTCATCCGAAACCCACCCGCAGGCCGCCCAGGTCACATAGCGTCGAGCACGCCCCGATCCCCGCGACCCGGACTCCTCGATGCCCCACGCCGCCGCGCACGCACCTGCCCGACCCGTTCCCAGGACCAGACCCCAGCAACGATGGGTCGCGCTGGTCGCGGCGCTCGCGCTGCTGTCCCCCTCCCTGCTCTCGCTGCAGGCCTGGCACGCCCCGCCCGCCGCGGCCGAGGTCACCGACGAGCAGCTCTCCCACGGCGGGGTGCTGCGCGAGTCGCAGAACTACCGCGTCGCGCCCGGTCTGGACCTCACCACCTTCTCCCGTCTCGAGGAGGGCGGCTGGAACGAGGGCAGCGTGCTCACCGCCGACCTGCGCGAGTCCTCGCTCTCGGTCGATGTGGCCGACGGCGGCGCCGTCACCGGCCGCGCACCCCTGCAGGACGTCATGCGCTCCGGCGAGCGGGGCGAACAGGCCGTCGCCGCGGTCAACGGCGGCTTCTTCGACATCAACCACTCCGACGCGCCGCAGGGCACCTCGGTGAGCAGCCAGGGCGTGCGCACCGGCACCGCCGAGCCGCTGCCCGCACTCACCCTCGCGGAGGGCCGCGCCGCCGTCCAGGCCCTCTCCGCCGGCGGTGAGATGACCACGGCCGACGGCGACGTCCACGAACTCGCCGGGATCAACAACCCCGCCCTGCCCGAGCACGGGATCGGCGTCTACACCCCGGCCTGGGGCGAGTACACGCTGGACCGCCCCGTCGGCGCCCCGGACGCGCCGGCGCAGGAGGTAGCGCTGGCGACCGTCGTCGAGGGCGTCGTCACCGAGGTCTCCGAGGTGCGCGAGAGCGCCGGTAACCCGGAGATCCCCGAGGACGGCCAGGTGCTGCTCGGCCGGGACGAGGGCGCCGCGCAGGTGGCCGCCCTCGAGGTCGGCGAGGAGCTCGACATCGAGATCGGCCCCGACCAGGACGTCGACCTCGGCCTCGCCGGCAGCCACCAGATCCTCAGCGACGGCGAGGTGCCCGAGCTGCCGGACGAGTCGCTGGTCACCGACACCCACCCGCGCACCGCCGTCGGCGTCAGCCGTGACGGCAGCGAACTGTTCGTGCTGGTCCTGGACGGCCGCAGCAGCGAGTCGACCGGTATGACCCTGCCCGAGCTCGGGCGCATCCTCCTCGACATGGGCGCTCACAACGCCGTCAACCTCGACGGCGGCGGCTCCTCCGCGCTCGCCGCCCGCACTGCGGGCACCGAGTCCGAGGCGATCTGGAACAGCCCCTCGGACGGCGAGGTGCGCGAGGTCCCCAACGCCCTGGTCTTCTACTCCGACGCCCCGACCGAGGAGCTGGTCGACGTGGACAGCGGGCCCGCCCTGGAGGGCGAGGACGCCGTCTTCCCCGGCCTGACCCGCACCGTCGAAGCCACCGGGCTCGGTGCGAGCCTCGCGCCGGTCATGGCCGACGGCGCGTTCACCGCGGACGGTGCCCTCGAGCTCGCCTCCTCCGACGCCGCCCGCGCGAGCGTGCGCGGCACCGCCCCCGGCCGCGGCACCGTCACCTATGCCGCCGGCGCCCACGAGACGCGCCAGGAGCTGCGCGTGCTCGGCGAGCCGATCGGGCTGCAGGCGAGCGAGCGGTCCGTGAACCTGCCGGGCACGGAGGAAGGCCAGGAGCTCACGCTGAGCGGCTACGACGCCGACGGGCAGCGGGCCCGGCTCGAGACGGCCGACGTCGAGGTCAGCGTCGACGAGGGCTTCGAGGTCTCCGACGACGGCACCGGCACCTGGACCGTGCGCGCCACCGGACAGCACGAGACCGGCACGCTGACCTTCACCGCCGCGGGGCTCACCACCACCGTCGCCCTTACCCACGGCACCGAGGAGCAGCAGGTCCTGGACTTCTCCGACCTCTCCGGGCTCAGCGAGGCGGCCGACCGCGCCGAGGGCTCCTTCGAGGCCGCCGATGGCCCTGCGGGAGAGGACGGCGAGCCGATCCCCGCCGTGGGGATGAACTACGACTTCACCACCTCCTCCGCCACTCGCGGCTACTACCTCGTCGCCGAGGAGCCGGTCGAGGTCGAGGGCCGCACCCTCGCCTTCACCATGGACGTGCGCGGCGACGGCAGCGGCACCTGGCCGCGCCTCCAGGTCACCGACGGCAACGGCACCGTCACCAACCTCGACGGCGACCATCTCGACTTCGAGGGCTGGCGCACCGTGCGCTTCACCGTCCCCGAGGGGCTCGCGCAGCCGCTCACCCTCGAGCGGATCCGCATGATGGAGACCCGACCCGAGGCGCAGTACGAGGGCGACATCGCCGTGGCGGAGCTGCAGGCGATCACCACCCCGCAGACCGACACTGCGCAGGAGAGCCCCGTCCACGATCCCGCGCTGCTCACGCACGGCAGTGTCGAGGAGAGACCCCAGCGGATCGCGGTGATGAGCGACGCCCAGTTCGTCGCCGCGGACCCGGACGGCCCCGCCGTCGACGGCGCCCGTCGCACCCTGCGCGAGATCCGTGAGGCCGCGCCGGATCTGCTGGTGATCAACGGAGACTTCGTCGACGAGGCGTCCCCGGAGGACTTCGCCCTCGCCCAGCAGATCCTCGACGAGGAGTGGGGCAGCGAGATCCCCTACGTCTACGTCCCCGGCAACCACGAGATCATGGGCGGCGAGATCGGGAACTTCGAGGAGGTCTTCGGCGCCCCCAGCACCCAGCGGACCCTCGGCCGCACCGAGGTGATCACCCTGAACTCCGCCTCCGGCTCCCTCGCCGGCGACGACCTGAACCAGCTCGCGGAGCTCGAACGGCAGCTCGACGAGGTGGCCCGCTCCGAGAACCGGACCGGCGCGGTGATCTTCTTCCACCACCCGCCCACCGACCCCCTGCCCAGCAAGCTCAGCCAGCTGAGCGATCAGCGCGAGGCGCGCGCGATCGAGCGGCAGCTGGCCGAGTTCCGTCGCACCAGCGGGAAGTCCGTCGCGCTGGTCAACGGCCATGTGGGGGTGTTCCACGGCGCCGCCGTCGAGGGCGTGACCACCCTGATCAACGGCAACTCGGGCAAGGCACCCGCCGGCACGCCCGCGACCGGCGGCTTCACCGGCTGGACGATGCTCGGGATCAGCCCCGGCGCCGGCGCGGTGGGACAGGAGCCCACCACGACCGACCGGGTCGGCTGGCTCGACGCCGAGACCCGGCCCTGGGTCGACGAGATCTCGGTGACCGGCAGTGAGCAGCTGCCCGTCGGCGGGGTCGGCGAGGTCGAGGCGCAGATCGTCCAGGACGGCACCGAGGTGCCCGTCGCCTGGCCGCTGACCTCCCAGTGGGACGGCACCGGCGTGCAGGTCGACACCGGCACGGTCCCGGCGGAGGGCGCCGACGAGGCCGAGGCGGCGGCAGTGCGGATGGAGCGCGCGGCCCCCTCCGCAGTGGTGCGCGTGAACCCCGCCACCGGCGAGATCACCGGGCTCCGCCCCGGCACGGCGACCGTGCAGGTGACCGTCAACGGACGCACCGCCGAGCACGTCGTGACGGTGGCCGGGGACGGCCCCGGGCCCGCACCCGAGGAGCCGGACGAGCCGGTCGAGCCGGGCGAGCCGGAGGCTCCCGAGGTGCCGGGGGACGATGACGGCTCCGGCTCCGGCTCCGATGCTGGCTCCGGCTCCACCGACTCCTCCGGCCCGACCGACGGGGCTCGCGGGGCGGGGGAGAGGACCCCGCCCGCGAGCTCTGCCGGCCAGGACGAGCCCTCCGGGCTCCTCGCCCGCACCGGCTGGGAGGGGGCCGCTGTCGCTGCGCTCGCTCTGGTGCTCCTCGCGGCGGGGGCCGGGCTCGTGGTGGCACGGCGACGCATGCGGAGATGAGCCACCCTCCTCGGCCGCATCCAGCACGGCTGGCACCGCTGGTCGCGGCGAGGGATCATGGGGAGTTCGGTCTGCGCCGCGACGGCCCGGACCCGCTCACCACGACCCCAGGAGCTCCGCGATGACCACCCCCGCTCGTCCATTCCCCGTGGCCCCCGGCTCGCCCGGCTCGCGCATCATCGGCACCGGGCACCACCGGCCCGAGAAGATCATGACCAACCATGACCTCGAGCAGCTCGTGGAGACCAGCGACGAGTGGATCCGCCAGCGCACCGGCATCGAGGAGCGCCGGATCGCGGCCGATGACCAGGACGTCGCGGATCTCGCCGCGCTCGCCGGCCGCGCCGCCCTCGACGACGCCGGCCTCGAGCCCTCCGAGATCACCCAGGTGGTCGTCGCGACCTGCTCCAACCACGAACGCTCCCCGAGCGCCGCCGGACGTGTCGCACAGCTGCTGGGGCTGCCCGGCCCGGCCGCCTTCGACGTGGGCGCGGCCTGCTCGGGCTTCGAGCACGCGCTCGCCGTGGCCGATATGTCGCTGCGCACCGGCGCCTCGAGCGCGACGCTCGTGATCGGCGCGGAGAAGCTCTCGGCCGTCACCGACTACACCGACCGCACCACCTGCATCCTCACCGCCGACGGGGCCGGCGCGATGGTGCTGGTCCCGAGCGAGGAGCCCACCATCTCGCCCGTGGTGTGGGGGACCGTCCCCGAGCTCGCCGACGCCGTCACCATCGACGGCGAGGGCCCGAGCTTCTCCCAGCAGGGCCGCCAGGTGCTCGGCTGGGCGCTGCGCGAGGCACCGAAGATCTCCCGGCAGATCGTGGAGGCAGCGGGTCTGACCATGGAGGACATCGACGTGTTCGTGCCCCACCAGGCGAATCTGCGGATGATCGAGCCGCTCGCCGCCTCCCTCGGGCTGCGGGAGGACGCGATCGTCGCCGACGACATCATCACCTCCGGCAACACCTCCGCGGCGACCATCCCGCTGGCCATCTCCCGGATGCGCGAGGCCGGGAGGATCCGCTCCGGGGCGACGGCGCTGCTGGTCGGCTTCGGCGGCGGGTTCTCCTGGGCCGGCCAGGTGGTGCGCCTGCCCTGACGGCGGCCCGCCCTGACGGCGGCCCCCAGGGCGCGCTCCCTACCCCCGGGGCATCCTCCGGCGCGCCCTGCTGCCGTCGCTCGCGCACGAACAGCGGCAGCCCGAGCCGCGTCGCCAGCGGTGCGCACAGCACCCCCGCCCACGCACCGACCGTGTTCGCGATCAGATCCTCGACATCCGCGATGCGCACCCC
>JAAZLF010000481.1 GCA_012799425.1 Actinomycetales bacterium
ACGATCGCCTCCGTGGCCGCTTCCCAGGAGGCCTCCTGCTGTCGATGCGGACCGGTGGCCAGGGACAGCACCACCCCGGCAGAGCGCAGTGCGACCTCTGTGGGATCGACCCGCTCGGTGAACATCCCGTGCCAGGTGCGGATGGCGTCCTCGACCCGCTCCTGCATGGCGCGGTCGATGCGGCCGGCGTTGCCGTAGTCGGCCAGGACGCTCAGGTGGGCCAGGAGGCAGGCCAGGTCGTCGGCCCGGCGCCCGGGGCCGACGGTGTCGATGTCGAGCAGACCCACCACCCGGCCATCCCTGACGAACACCTGGGCTTCGTAGAAGTCGCCGTGGACCACGTCGTGCGGACGCATGTCCATGCGCTGCTCGAGCGAGGCCAGCCCCTCGCGGATCGCGCGCACCAGCGCATCGAGCCGGGGCCCCAGCGAAGGCACCGAGGAGCTGACGATCCCGGCATAGAAGTCCACCGAGTCCGTCCACGGCGGGCGCAGCGGCAGGGAGTACATCGAGGCGGGCAGGCGGTCCAGCAGCGCCACCAGGTCCTCGGCGCGGCAGGAGTCCACACCCTCATCGATCACGGCGCGCGCCAGCGGACGCCCCGGCAGCTCGGCGAGCACGACCAGGCCGTCGTGGTGGGAGATCACCTCCGGCACCGGCACGCCGGCGGCGAGCAGGCGGTGGTGGCGATCGACGATCTCGCCGCTGCGGTGGGGCTGCATGACCTTGAGGAACACGGCCCGGTCGCCCTGGGAGGCCCGCAGCACCGCCCGGCGGCCGGGCCGGTAGGAGACGACGTCGATCGCGATCGGCACCGACGGATCGGAGCCGATGTCCGCGCCCAGCTGGTGCAGGGTGCGGCCGACGATGTCGGGGTAGCAGACCTGGGGCAGCATCGGCAGCCACGGGTCGTGGGGGTAGCGCCACACGCGCACGTTGATGTCGCCGTCGGTCATCACCAGCGTCTGCTCGGCGACATGGAGATTCTTCTCGCGCTCGCCGATGTGGGCGCTCGCGCCGAAGAGCTCCTCGCGCGCCGGTGCCTGCGGGCCGTCGAGCTCCGGCCAGGAGACCATCGTGCGGTACAGCGCCTTGGTGCTGCGGCCCGGGCGGTGATCGACATGATCGAGCTGCCAGCTGTGCAGCACTCCGCCGGAGTTGCCGACGGCCGAGCGGAGCAGCCCTCCCGCGCCGGGCCCGGTCAGGAGCTCGGAGCCGTCCTGCGTGTGTGACATGGGTGAATCATTCTTGTCATGAGGTCATCAGGCGACAGCGCCTACGATGCTTTCATGGCTGATCGTACCGATAACCTCACCAGCGGGAACCTTCTCGGGATCCCGGAGACCCGACTGCCCGACGACTTCGTCGATGTCCAGGTGGCCGAGGAGCTCGTGGACGGCGACCCGGGGGAGATCGCGGGCCGCCATCTCGAGTCCCCGCTCGCCTGGGCCACCCTCGCCGAGGACGCACTGACCGATGGTGACCTGATCGCCGCCTACGCCTATGCGCGCACCGGCTACCATCGCGGCCTCGATGCGCTGCGCCGCTCCGGCTGGCGCGGACAGGGCCCGATCCCGGCCTCCCACGCCCCCAACCGCGGCTTCCTGCGCGCCCTGGCGATGCTGGGTGAGACCTCCCGCCGTCTCGGGGACGAGGCCGAGGCCGACCGCGTGACCGCGTTCCTGCGCGAGGCGGACCCCACCCTGCTGGACTGAGCCCCACCCGGGGCCGTGCCGCGGTCGCACGCCGCCTGCTTGGTACAATCCATGGGGCTTCGCGCCCACCACCGTCCTTCTTCCTACAGGAGTCGCTATGCCTGCCGTCGTGATCGTCGGAGCCCAATGGGGTGACGAGGGGAAGGGCAAGGCCACCGACCTCCTCGGTGAACGGGTCGACTACGTCGTCAAGCCCAACGGGGGCAACAACGCCGGCCACACCGTGGTGGTGGACGGCGAGAAGTTCGAGCTCAAGCTGCTTCCCGCGGGCATCCTCTCGCCGCAGGTCACCCCGGTGATCGGGAACGGCGTGGTGGTCAACCTCGAGGCGCTGTTCGAGGAGATCGGCATGCTCACCTCGCGAGGGGTGGACGCCTCGCGCCTGCGCATCAGCGCCAACGCCCACATCGTGGCGCCCTACCACCAGACCCTCGACAAGGTCACCGAGCGCTTCCTGGGCAAGCGGGCCATCGGCACCACGGGCCGCGGGATCGGCCCGGCCTACATGGACAAGATCGGTCGCCTCGGCATCCGTGTCCAGGACCTCTACGACGAGTCGATCCTGCGCCAGAAGATCGAGGGCGCGCTGCGTCAGAAGAACGAGCTGCTGGTCAAGCTCTACAACCGCCGGGCCGTCGAGGTCGAGGAGATCGTCGAGACCCTTCTGTCCTACGCGGAGCGCCTGCGGCCGATGGTGGTCGACACCACCCTGCTGCTCAACGACGCGCTGGACCGCGGCGAGGTGGTGCTGATGGAGGGCGGCCAGGCCACGTACCTGGACGTCGACCATGGCACCTACCCCTTCGTCACCAGCTCGAATCCGACCGCGGGCGGTGCCTGCACCGGCACCGGCGTCGGCCCCACCCGCATCGACCGGGTGATCGGGATCGTCAAGGCGTACACCACCCGAGTGGGCGCCGGTCCGTTCCCCACCGAGCTGTTCGACGAATGGGGCGAGTACCTCCAGACCACGGGTGGCGAGGTCGGCGTGAACACCGGCCGTCCGCGCCGCTGCGGCTGGTACGACGCCCCGATGATCCGCCACGCCTCGCGCATCAACGGCTTCACCGACATCGTGCTGACCAAGCTGGACGTGCTCACCGGCATCGACGAGGTCCCGATCTGCGTGGGCTACGAGGTCGACGGCACGATCCATCACGACATGCCGATGACCCAGACCGAGTTCCATCACGCAGTGCCCGTCTACGAGACCCTCCCCGGCTGGACCGAGGACCTCTCCCAGGCGCGCACCTTCGAAGAGCTTCCGCAGAACGCCCGCGATTACGTCACGCGCCTCGAGGAGCTGGCAGGCTGCCGGATCAGTGCCATCGGCGTGGGGCCGGACCGCTCCGCGACCATCGCGGTCCACGATCTCCTGCCCGGAGCCTCCGACTGACGTGGCGAGCCGTCGTACCGATCCGGAAGCGGGCCGCCGCGCGCTGACCTCCTGGGCGCTGGACCCGACCAGCGCGGGACGCTCCGTGCTCGCCCCGGCGGTGCGCCACACGCTGGAGCAGTTCGCCGAGGAGTTCCCGGGAGGAGCCGTCGAGCTGCGTGTGCCGCCGTATGCGGCGGTGCAGGCGATCGCCGGAACCCGTCACACCCGCGGCACGCCGCCCGCCGTCGTCGAGACCGACGCGCACACCTGGCTGGCTCTGGTCAGCGGGGAGCTCGACTGGTCCGCCGCCGTCGCCGACGGCCGCGTCCGGGCCAGCGGGGAGCGCAGCGACCTCGACGAGCTGCTGCCTCTGCCCGGTCCACGTCGGCTCGTGCGCACCGCACGCGAACAGGAGGAACGATGAGCGTCGCCGTGGAGATCGCGATCGAGGACCTGACCGGCCTCGAGGTCGCCGCGCACGCGGGGGCCGACAGGGTCGAGCTGTGCATCGACCTCGCCCGAGGGGGCACCACCCCGCCGCCCGAGCTCGTCGCCGAATGCGCGCACCGGGCCTCCGCCCTGGTCGCCTCTCGGGACGCCAAGCCCCATTTCGACGTGCACGTGCTGATCCGCTCCCGCGCGGAGCACGGCGACTTCCTCGACCGGCCCGAGGAGTTCGTCTACTCCGCTGACGAGGTCGCCTCGATGGCCCGACAGGCGGGAGAGGCCGTCACCGCCGGTGCCGCCGGAGTGGTGATCGGCGCGCTCACCCAGGAGGGCGAGCTGGACCTTCCCGCGCTCGAGACCCTCCGCGACGGCGCACTGACCGCGGGCAGCGACGCGCTGCGCGGCGTGCACCTCACCGTCCATCGAGCGCTCGACGCCCTGCCCGGCAGGGCACAGCGCGCCCACGCCGTGCAGACCCTGCTCGGGCTCGGCATCCACCGGGTGCTCACCTCCGGCGGCGCCGCACGGGCGCTCGACGGCGTCGAGGACCTGGCCGCGATGGTCGACGCCTCGGAGGGCCTGCTGGACGTCTGCGCCGGCGGCGGAGTGCGCCCCGCCGACATCGCCGACCTCGCACGCCGCGCCGGTCTGGCCGATGTGCACCTTTCCGCCCGCCGACGCCCCGGCGCCCCCGTCGAGGCCGGCGCCCCCGAGACCTGCACCGACCCGGCGATCGTCGCCGCGGCGGTCGATGCCGCTGGAGAACTGTGAGCACTGTGAACGACCCCGAAGACCGCGAGCCCGTGGACGACCCGAGCACCGAGGAGACCGGAGACCGCTCCGCAGCTCGTGAGGACGAGGCCCCGCCCGCGCCGTCGGAGGAGACCGCAGACGGAGCCGTGCCCGACACCAGCATCTACGTGCGGCGCGGCCGCACCCCCACGTTGGGGTTCTGGGTCGCCGTCCTGATCGCGCTGCCCGCCCTCGCCGCTCTGATCAGCTCGCCGTTCTTCGACTTCCCCGACCTCGGGGCGGTGGTGAACTTCGTGCTGCTCGCAGCCACCCTGGTGGGCCTCCCGCTGGCCGCGATCGCGGCCGTCGTGGACGCCGTCCGGCACCGTTCGTCGAAGACGCGCCGCCGCTGAGCCCCGCCGTGGACGCTCGTCCAGGGCGGAGACGGCCTGTGGCACTATGTACCGGTGGCACGCGGCGACGGAAAACTCTCCCATGACCTGCTCCCCGGTGAGAAGGGCCCCCAGGACGCCTGTGGCGTCTTCGGCGTCTTCGCCCCTGGGGAGGACGTCTCCAAACTGACCTACTACGGCCTGTACGCGCTGCAGCACCGCGGACAGGAATCTGCCGGCATCGCCGCGAGCGACGGCTCCCAGATCCTGGTCTACAAGGACATGGGCCTGGTCTCCCAGGTGTTCGACGAGGCGGCGCTCGCGGGCCTCCAGGGCCACATCGCCATCGGACACACCCGGTACTCGACCACCGGCGGATCCGTCTGGTCCAATGCCCAGCCCGCCCTCGGCCCCCGGCCGGACGGCACCGTGGCGATGGCCCACAACGGCAACCTGGTCAACACCGAGCAGCTGCTGGCCCTGATCGACGAGCGCCACGGCGGCCCGCGCACCGGAGAGCTCGGTCGCGGCAACACCACTGACACGGCGCTGGTGACCGCGCTGCTGAACCGCGAGGGCCCGCTCGACCAGGCGCTGCGCGAGGTGATGCCGCACCTGCGCGGCGCCTACTGCTTCACGCTGATGGACGAGAAGACCCTCTACGCCGCCCGCGACCCGCAGGGCATCCGCCCGCTGGTGCTGGGACGCCTCGAGCGGGGATGGGTGGTCGCCTCGGAGACCGCGGCCCTGGACATCTGCGGCGCGAGCTTCGTGCGGGAGGTCGCTCCCGGAGAGATGATCGTGATCGACGAACAGGGACTGCGCAGCGAGCAGGTGATGCCGCCGCACCCCAAGGGATGCGTGTTCGAGTACGTGTACCTCGCCCGCCCCGACACCCGCATCGCCGGCCGCAGCGTCAACGAGGCCCGCGCCGAGATGGGCCGCCAGCTCGCGCGCGAGCACCCCGTGGACGCAGACCTGGTGATCCCCACGCCGGAGTCCGGCACCCCCGCCGCGATCGGGTACGCCCAGGAGTCCGGGATCCCCTACGGTCAGGGGATGGTGAAGAACGCCTACGTGGGCCGCACCTTCATCCAGCCCAGCCAGACCATCCGTCAGCTCGGCATCCGCCTCAAGCTCAACCCCCTGCGCGAGGTCATCGCGGGCAAGCGCCTGGTGGTCATCGACGACTCGATCGTGCGGGGCAACACCCAGCGCGCCGTGGTGCGGATGCTTCGTGAAGCCGGCGCCGCCGAGGTGCACGTGCGGATC
>JAAZLF010000482.1 GCA_012799425.1 Actinomycetales bacterium
AGATACTCCCGCAGCTCCGCCGCGCTCTCGCGCCAGGTGAAGTAGGTGTAGCTCTGGTGGTAGCCGATCTTGCCCAGCGTGTGCATCATCGTGGGCCGGGTGAAGGCCTCGGCCAGGAAGAGCACCTCGGGGTGCTTCTCGGCGAACTCGGCCAGCAGCTCCTCCCAGAACCGCACCGGCTTGGTGTGCGGGTTGTCGACGCGGAACAGCGTCACCCCGTGCGAGACCCACAGCTCGAGCATGTCGCGCACCGCCGCGTACAGCCCCTCGTAATCGGTGTCGAAGCTCAGCGGATAGATGTCCTGGTACTTCTTCGGCGGGTTCTCCGCGTAGGCGATCGTGCCGTCGGCCTGGACCACGAACCACTCGGGATGCTCCTCCACCCACGGGTGATCGGGCGAGCACTGCAGGGCGATGTCCATCGCGACCTCGAGCCCGAGCTCCTTCGCCCGGGCCACGAAGGCATCGAAGTCCTCCATCGTGCCCAGGTCCGGGTGGATCGCGTCATGGCCGCCCTCGGCCGCGCCGATCGCGTACGGGGAGCCGGGGTCGCCGGGTCTGGCGTCGAGGGTGTTGTTGCGGCCCTTGCGGTGGGTCGAGCCGATCGGGTGGATCGGGGTGAGGTACGCGACGTCGAAGCCCATCTCGGCGATCCGGTCCAGGGAGCGTGCGGCGGTGCGGAAGCTGCCCGAGGTCCAGCCGTGCTCGGGATCGAACACCGCTCCCTCCGAGCGGGGGAAGAACTCGTACCAGGAGCCGTACAGAGCGCGCCGACGCTGCACATCCAGGAGGTAGGTGTCCGAGACGGTCACGCCGTCACGCAGGGGGCGCTCGGTGAGGATGCCGCGCAGGTCCGCCGCGAGCGCGGGCGCGACGCGGGAGGCGGCGGGCAGGCCGGAGGAGCGCAGGCTCTCCAGCGCGGCCCTGATGGCCGGCCCGTCGGCGGCCGGCCGGGTGCCGTCCTCGACCTCGGCGAGCACGCGCTCGAGCACCAGGGCGCCTTCGGCGCAGACCAGGTCGGCGTCGATCCCGGCGGGGATCTTGACCTCGGCCACGTGCGCCCAGGACTCGAAGGGAGCGGAGTACGCCTCGATCCGGAAGGTCCAGCGGCCCGTGTGGTCGGGCCTGATGACGGTCTGCCAGAGGTCCAGGCCGGGCTCCACCGGGTCCAGCGCCTGTCGCCGCTCGGCGCCGTCGGGCGCGATGAGCACCAGCTGCACGCCCATCAGATCGTGGCCCTCGCGGAAGGCGTTGGCGCTGACCGTCACCGTCTCGCCCTCGACGCATCGTGCGGGGAACCTCCCGCCGTCGACGACGGGCTGCACCGCCATGATCGGGATGCGGCCGATCCCGGCTCGCAGCCCCGTGCGGTCGGTGGTCTCGGACATGGCCTCTCCTGCCTGAGCTCTCGCGGCTGACGAGGTGCTCTGGGACGGTCGCGGTGACGCTCCTCACGATAGCGGCTCCGGCGCACCCCCTGCTCCGGCGGGGGTGATCCCGAGGACCACCACGCTGCCCGGAGCCACCGTGAGGGCGCGTGCGACGAGCGGGCCGTGCGCGAGATCCTCGGGGGACTCCAGGGCGGTGTCCAGCAGCAGGCGGGCCGAACCCTGCGGCCAGGGCGCCCCCGGCAGCTGGACGCGGACGTCCTCGGCCTCGGCCGAGAGGATCACCAACAGGTGCTCGGAGCCGTCCCGGGCCGGGACCGCCGGCCGCAGCATGGCCAGCAGATGCTGGGACGGATCCATCCAATCCTCGTGCTCCAGCTCCTGCCCGTCGGCCCCGAACCACGCCACCTGCCCCGCATCGAGCGCGTTCGGATCGGCCGGCCGCAGGAAGTGCGGGGCCCGCAGCTGCGGGTGCTCCCCGCGCAGCCGGAGCAGGCGGGTGACGGTCTCGCGCAGCTGGTCCGCACGCCGGGTGCGGCGCCAGTCCACCCAGGAGATCTCGTTGTCCTGGCAGTAGGCGTTGTTGTTCCCCCGCTGGGTGCGTCCGCGCTCGTCGCCCGCCGTGAGCATCGGGGTGCCCGAGGCCAGCAGCAGCGTCGCCAGGACGCTGCGCGCGGTGCGCCGTCGTGACTGCTCGATCCGCTCCGCGTGCGCCGTGCCGGGCACCAGCTCGCCCTCGTGGCCGTGATGGTAGGAGCGGTTGTCGCACGTGCCGTCGCGGTTGTCCTCGCCGTTGGCGTGGTTGCGCTTGGTCTCGTAGACGGTCAGGTCGCGCAGGGTGAAACCGTCGTGCGCGGTGACGTAGTTGATCGACGCCCAGGGGGAGCGCAGGCTGCGGCCGGCGGGGAGCTCGGGAGGGTCCTGCCCGGTTAACAGGTCGGAGGAGCCGGCCAGGCGCGTGGCCAGGTCGCGCACCCCGCCCGTGGCCTGTTCGCCCGTGCGCTCGCGCACCGCCCGATCGGCGAGCCAGAAGGTGCGCACGTCATCGCGGAAGGCATCGTTCCATTCCGTGAAGGGGGCGGGGAAGCTGCCGGTCTGCCAACCTCCGGTGCCCACGTCCCACGGCTCCGCGATGAGCTTGACGCCGCGCAGCACCGGGTCGGTGATGATCGCGCGCAGCAGGGGATGGTCGGGGCTGAAGCCGTGATCATCGCGGCCGAGGGTGGCGGCGAGGTCGAAGCGGAACCCGTCCACGTGCACCTCCTGCACCCAGTAGCGCAGCGAGGCGAGGATCAGATCCATCACGTGGCGCGAGCGGGGGTCGAGCGTGCCGCCGGTGCCGGTGACGTCGAAGAACCTGCCGTGGTCGGTCCAGTAGTACTCGAGGTTGTCCAGGCCCCGCAGGGAGAGAGCGGGTCCGTCGGCCCCGCCCTCGGCGGTGTGGTTGTAGACCACGTCGAGGATGACCTCGAACCCTGCTGCGTGAAGGTTGCGCACCATCGTCTTGACCTCGTCGAGGACCGCCTGGGCGCCGTCACGCTGCGCGGCGGCGGTGGCGAGCGAGGGGTCCGGGGCGAAGAACGACATGCTCGAGTAGCCCCAGTAGTTGGTCAGCCCGAGCCGTGTCAGGTGCGGTTCGTCCATCGATGCATGGATCGGCAGCAGCTCGACGCTGGTCACCCCGAGGCTGCGGAGGTAGCCGGTCACCGCGGGGTGGCCGAGCCCGGCATAGGTGCCGCGCTGCTGGGGAGGCAGCTCCGGGTGCAGCTGGGTGAAGCCCTTGACATGCAGCTCGTACAGCACGGTGGAGTCCCAGTCGACCATCGGGCGCAGATCGTCCTGCCAGTCGAAGGCATCGGAGACCACCACGGACCAGACCGCCGAGTCGCCGCTGTCCTCCTCGCTGCGGACCGGCTGGTCGCCGATCCGGTCGAGCATCGCATCGACCTCGAACGGGAAGAACGAGCTCAGCAGGGCGGAGGAGTGGGAGACGCCCCGCGCCCAAGGATCCAGCAGCAGCTTGCGCGCGGTGCAGAACAGCCCGGCCGCAGGGTCCCATGGCCCGTCCACCCGCAGCCCATAGCGCGTGCCGGGCGTCATCCCGCTGACGTGATCCCAGCGCAGGCCCCCGTCGAAGTGGCGCAGCCGCTGACGATGCTCGGTCGTGCCCCGCCGGATGCACAGGTCCACGGACCCGGCCCGAGGGGCGGCGACCGCGAAGGTGCCACGACCCTGAGCATCCACCACGAGCCCGGGGGAGGTGGGGGCGACGGGAGGCGTCGCCCGGTCGAAACGGTCTGCCAGCACCTGTGCATTCTCCCATCACCGCCGTCCACACCGGACCGGAACTCACCCGCGGGCGACGGGTGCCGCTAGGATCGGCGAGGTGATCCTCGATCCGCCCCGGCGGACGACGGCTCATCAGCACCGTGACGGCCGGTCGGGCCCTCGGCCACCTCGGGGGAGGGGCAGGGACCGGGGCCGTGCCGGGGCGCACCAGCAGGACACGCCGTACGAGTCGAACGCATGACGGGGGAGCCCCAGCGCATGAGCAATGCACCCAGCCAGCAGCCCGGGAATCAGGGACGGCCCCCCGTGCCCGCGCCGCCGTCGGGGCCGTCGGCCCCGTCCGCGTCGGTTCCCGAACGACCCGCCGGAGCCGCGCCGCGAGCGGCTGGTGGGTTCACGCCCTCGAGCGCCGCGATCCCTCCCGGTGAGCTCGAGCGCGCCGGCGCGATCATCGCCACGATCTCCGGTGTCTTCCAGTCTCGCGTCGTCGGCCAGGAGAACCTGCGCACCACCTTGCTCACCGCGCTCGCCGCGGGAGGGCACGTGCTGCTGGAGTCCGTGCCCGGCCTGGCCAAGACCACGGCGGCCAGCGCCCTGGCCTCCTCGATCACCGGCTCCTTCGCGCGCATCCAGTGCACGCCGGACCTGATGCCCAACGACATCATCGGCACCCAGATCTTCAACTACGG
>JAAZLF010000483.1 GCA_012799425.1 Actinomycetales bacterium
CGGAACCGGAGCCCGAGGCCCCGATCCGTGTGCAGCCCACCAAGGGCAAGGGCGGCAAGAAGCTCACCGATGAGGAGAAGCTCGCACGGGCTCGGGAGCTGCGCGCCAAGGCCGCGGAGGAGCGCCGCAAGGCTCAGGAGGCCGCCGGCGAGACGCCGAAGCCTCCGACGCAGGGCTCGAACGCTCTGAACAAGAACAAGGGCGGCAAGAAGAAGCGCAAGAAGTGACCTCGCCCCCGGGAGCACGGTCGCTCCCGGGGCGCCATCCCACATCCAGCATTTCCGGAGGACCCTGATGAACGTGAACGAGCCCCTGGCGGATGCCTCTGAGGCTGCGGAGGACTCTGCTCCCACCTCCGTCGTGGACGACGCGGAGACCAGCACCGAGGCTGAGGCCGCCGTCGAGAGCAGTGAAGAGCGCATGCGCCGTCTCGAGGAGGAGGGCGACATCGCCGCCGACTATCTCGAGGAGCTGCTGGACATCGCCGACCTCGACGGCGACATCGACATCGACGTGGACGGCGATCGCGCGTCGGTCGAGATCGCCGGAGCCGACAGGCTGGCGCGCCTGAACCGGCCCAAGGGTGAGCTGCTCGACGCGCTCCAGGAGCTCGCGCGTCTGGCGGTGCAGACCCGCACCGGGAACCGCTCCCGCCTGATGCTCGACATCGGCGGCTTCCGCGCCGAGCACAAGGACAGCCTGGAGGACCTCGCCGCGACGTCGATCGCGGAGGCGAAGGAATCCGGCGTCCCCGTGCCGATGCGCCCCATGAACCCCTTCGAGCGCAAGGTCGTCCACGACGTCGCCAAGCGCGAGGGCCTGCGTTCCGAATCCGACGGTGACGGCAAGAACCGTCATGTCGTGATCTACCCGGCGACCTGAGGCACCCGTGCACCCCCTTCCCGAGTCCCTGCGCCCAACGGCCGAGCGGCTCTTCTCAGACCGCCTCGAGCTGGCGGAGCGGTTCGTCGCGATGCTCGCCGAGCAGGGCCCCGAGCGGGGCCTGATCGGGCCTCGAGAGGCGGACCGGCTGTGGGAGCGGCATCTGCTGAACTGCGCGCTGATGGTCGATGCGATCGAGGCCGCCGCCCCTGAGGCCGCCACGCTGGCCGACGTCGGCTCCGGTGCCGGGCTGCCCGGTGTGGTGATCGCGATCGCGCGCCCGGACATCGAGGTCACGCTGATCGAGACGATGCAGCGTCGCACCACGTGGCTCGAGGAGGTCGATGCCGAGCTCGGCCTGGGCCTCGAAGTGGTCCGTGCACGTGCGGAGGAGCTCCACGGGAAGCGGGACTTCGACGTGGTGACGGCGCGTGCGGTCGCCGCCCTGGACAAGCTCGCTCGCTGGACGCTGCCGCTGGTCGCGCAGGACGGGCATCTGCTCGCCATGAAGGGCTCTTCGGCCGAGGACGAGGTCGAGAAGGCGCAGAAGGTGCTCACCAAGCTGGGCGGTGTCGAGCCCACCGTCTCCCGGTACGGGGCTGACGAGGTCGAGGTTCCCACTACAGTGGTCCAAGTGCGTCGCCGTGCGAAGGCGACCAGGAAGGGAGACCCACGTGGCTGAAGCGCGCGAATCTTCCCCGGGACACGGCGCGATGGAAGACACCCCGCTGATGCGTGAGCTGACCCGGGACCATGCCCGCAGGAAGAAGCTCGAGGGTCTCGAGCTCGAGCGACCCGAGACGACCCGCATCATCACCGTCGCGAATCAGAAGGGCGGGGTCGGCAAGACGTCGACCACCGTGAACCTCGCCGCCGCCCTCTCGATGGGCGGTCTGAACGTGCTGGTGATCGACGCGGACCCGCAGGGGAACACCTCCACCGCGCTGAGCATCGACCATCACGCGGAGGTGGCCAGCATGTACGAGGTGCTGGTGGAGTCCTCGCCGCTGAGCGACGTGGTCCAGGCCGTCCCGGAGATGGAGCGCCTGTTCTGCGCGCCCGCCACGATCAATCTCTCGGGAGCCGAGATCGAGCTGGTCTCCCTCGTCGCCAGGGAGAACCGCCTGCGCAACGCGATCCGGGATCACCTGGAGGAGCGCGAGGAGCAGGGCCTGGAGCGTCTGGACTACGTGCTGATCGACTGCCCGCCCTCGCTCGGGCTGCTGACCGTGAACGCGCTGGTCGCGGCGCGCGAGGTCCTGATCCCCATCCAGGCTGAGTACTACGCGCTCGAGGGCCTGTCGCTGCTGCTGAACAACATCGAGCTGATCCGCCAGCACCTCAACCCGGAGCTGGTGGTCTCCACGATCATGCTCACGATGTACGACGCTCGCACGCGTCTGGCGGCCCAGGTCGCGCAGGACGTGCGCGATCACTTCCCGGACCAGACGCTCGAGACGAGCATCCCGCGTTCGGTGAGGATCTCGGAGGCACCGAGCTACGGGCAGACGGTGCTGACCTACGATCCGAGCTCAAGCGGCGCACTGGCCTACCGGGCAGCGGCGTACGAGCTCAACACCCGACCAGCCCCTTGATCCCCACCGGGGACCGCGACGATGGCGAACGCGGCCCGGGTGACACTCCTACGGCGACGACATTTCTCGGAAGGACAACGGCCATGACGCAGAAGCGAGGACTCGGTCGAGGACTCGGTGCCCTGATCCCGGGCGCCGGCTCGACCTCTGCTCCTGAGCAGGAGCTTCGTACGCGCACGCGTCCGGCCGATGACTCCGAGGATCGCTCCGGCAGCACCCGTCCGGTCGACATGTTCTTCTCCGGGGAGAGGGTCGACGCCGACGGCCGCGCCCAGCGCGGTCGGGGCGACGCACTCGACCTCGCCACCGGGATGGCGCGCGCGGCCGCCGAGCGTCGCGGCCGCACGGCGGGCACCGCCCGCACGTCAGGAGCCGGAGCGAAGCAGTCCACGACCGAGACGGCGGAGTCGAAGCCCGCCTCCCGCAGCTCGAAGGCTCCGCAGCGCTCCTCGCGCACCGCAGCCGATGCCGCGACCTCCGAGAAGCCTGCTGCGAAGTCCGCTGCCGCGAAGAAGCCCGCTCCCGCGAAGAGCGCTGCCAGCAAGGCCGGCACCACCAAGAGCAGTGCGTCCAAGGCCGGGGCGAGCAAGAGCACGGCCACGAAGAGCTCCACGACGAGGAGCACGGCCACGAAGAGCACCGCGTCAGGCACGGCCGCGTCCAAGAACAGCGCTGCGAAGAGGACGGCCACGAAGGCCGAGGAGCCGACGGGCGCTGCAGCTCAGGCTTCCGTCGCCGAGAACGTCCCGGCGAAGAGCAACCCCGCCGAGC
>JAAZLF010000048.1 GCA_012799425.1 Actinomycetales bacterium
CTGCGGATCTGGTCGCTGTACGTGCCCAACGGCCGCGAGCTCGCGCACCCTCACTACGAGTACAAGCTCCGCTGGTACGAGGCGCTGCGGGACGAGGGTGCCAGGGAGCTCGCCGCGGACCCTTCGGCCCGCGCCGTGCTGGTGGGCGACTTCAACGTGGCGCCCTTCGACGAGGACGTGTGGGACATGGAGTTCTTCGAGGACAAGACCCACGTCACCGCTCCGGAGCGTGCGGCGTTCCAGTCGGTGGTCGATGCCGGCTACGCCGATGTGGTGCGTGCCGACCATCCCGGCCCGGGCGTCTACACCTACTGGGACTACCAGGCTCTGCGCTTCCCGAAGAAGGAGGGGATGCGCATCGACTTCGTGCTCGGCTCCCCCGCCGTGCAGGCCGCGGTGACCGGCTCGTTCATCGATCGTGAGGAGCGCAAGGGCAAGGGGGCCTCGGATCACGCGCCCGTGGTGGTCGACATCGAGTTCTGAGACGGCGCCCGGGGCCCCTGGGCCCCGGGTCGCTCCCATGCACGCCCGTGCCCGCAGAGCGCAGACAGGAGGAGCGGCGCCGCGATCTCTCGCGACGCCGCTCCGGACGAGCCATCTGCATTGGGATCAGGCGTACACGCGGTATAGCTGCGGTGGCGCTTTCGACGCCTCACAGCCGGTCCGTTGCGTGGACCACTCGTACGTGGGTTCCGATGCCGGTATTCGTCGTTGTGCAGATCACACTACGCGCCCGTTCAGCGGGGCGCAAGGGTCCCGACGACACTGACGGCACAGACCTCTCCTCCCCATCCCGGGCCCGTCCACCGCCAGGAGGGCGCCCTGTCCCTGTCCCGCTGAGCGCGGCCAGCATGGCCGCATGACCAGCACCAGCACTGTCCCCTCCGCCCATGAGATCCCCGTGCCGGGTCTACGGGACGCGATGGTCCCCACCGAACCCGAGCGGTCGTCCCCGGCGCGTCCCCGCCGGCGCCGGTCACGCTTCCCCGGCCCGGCCGCGCACGGGCCCGCGCACGCACCGCAGGGCAGTCCTCAGGTGGCCTGGATCGGCCCCGGCGGCCCATTGCAGGACCTCGTGAAGGACCATGCGACGGCGGTCGGTGCCGAGCTGCGCGAGGCCGCCACCGCGGATGCGGCCCACTGCGCGGTGGTCGACGCGTCCGTCCTGGCGGAGCGAGCCCCGACCCTCGGCGGCGACCATCGGCCGCTGCTGGTGGTGACCGGGGGCGGAGCGATCCCCGCCGCGCTCTGGTCGCTCGCGCTCGATGTGGGCGCACGCGCCGTGCTCCCCCTCCCCGACCGCTCCGAGGAGCTGCTCTCACGGCTCGCGGATCTCGCGCGCCCGCGCACCGCCACCGTGATGATCGGCGTGGCTGGAGGCACCGGGGGTGCCGGCGCCTCCAGCTTCGCCGCACGCCTAGCAGCTGCGGGACGCCTGCACGGGCCGGTCACGCTGATCGATGCGGACCCGCTGGGCGGGGGCCTCGATCTGCTGGTCGAGGCGCCGGCGAGAGAGGGGATCGGCTGGGCCGAGGCCGCCGGACTGGGGCCCGACGACGGCGACGCCCTGCGCGACGGCCTGCCCCGGGTGGACGAGGTGCGGCTGCTGGTCGCACGGGAGGAGCCGGCCCCCGCTCCGGCGGCGCTGGCCGGCACGCTGGCCTCGCTCTCCCCGCTGGGCGGCATCGTGATCGCGGATCTCGGCGCCGAGATGGTCCCCGTCGCGGCCGAGCACCTGGATCATCTGCTGCTGGTGGTGCCCGCCACCGATCATGCGGTGCGCTCCGCGGCCCGGCGGCTGCGCTCGTGGCGGCTGCCCGCGGGCCTCGCACAGCTGGTGGTGCGCCGCGGCGGCCCGCTCGGGGTCCGGGACGTCGGCGAGGACCTCTCGCTCTCGCCGGCCGCCTCCTTCCGCGACAGCCCGCGGGGCACCGTCCCCCTGCTGGACGTGCGCAGGGGGCGCGCAGACCGTGCCGCTCGGACGCTGATGGCCTCCCTCTGCGAGGAGGCGCGCTCATGAGCGTCCGGCCCCTTGCTGCCGAGACGGACCTCGCGCCGCTGCTGGAGCTGGTGCGGGAGGACCTGGTGCGCGTGCCCGGCACGGTGGACGTCCCCCGTGTCGTGCGCGTGCTGCGCCGTCAGGGGCGGGTGCTGGGAGCGGCCGCGACGCTCGAGCTCACCTCCCGCATCCGCGACCACGTCGACGGGCTCGGACCGCTGCAGGCCCTGATCGCACCGGGCGTGACCGATGTGCTGGTCAACGACGACGGAACCGTCTGGGTCGATGAGGCGTCGGGGATGCGGTGCACCGAGGTGAGGCTGGCAGCAGACGAGGCCAGGGACCTCGCGGTCCGTCTCGCGACCTCCGGCGGGCGCCGGCTCGACGACGCCGTGCCCTGGGCCGACGCCCACCTCCCCTCAGGCATCCGCTTCCACGCCGTGCTCCCCCCGCTGTCCCCCGGCGGGGCGATCCTCTCGCTGCGCCTGCCCTCGGCCGAGCGTCTGCAGCTGGATGATCTCGAACGTCTCGGCGCGCTCGATACCGACTGCCGCCACGTGCTGCGGGCGATCATCGCCGCACGGGTCCCGTTCCTGGTCACCGGCGGCACGGGCACGGGGAAGTCGACGCTGCTCGCGGCCATGCTGGGTGAGGTGCCCCGCGACGAGAGGATCGTGATCGTCGAGGACGTGCTCGAGCTCTGCGTCGATCACCCCCATGTGGTGCATCTGCAGTCCCGCCACGCCAACAGCGAGGGCGCCGGCTCGGTGGACCTGACCGAGCTGGTGCGGCAGAGCCTGCGCATGCGCCCCGACCGGGTGGTCCTCGGGGAGTGCCGCGGTGGCGAGATCCGCGAGCTGCTGCAGGCGCTGAACACCGGACACGAGGGCGGATGCGGCACGGTCCATGCGAACACCGCCGCCGACGTGCCCGCCCGGCTGGAGGCGCTCGGAGCTCTCGGCGGGCTCAGCCGCGGGGCACTCGCCGCCCAGGTCGCCAGCGCTCTGGAGGTGGTGGTCCACCTGGCCCGTCGGGACGGGGTGAGGACGCTCGAGGAGATCGCCTTGCTGCGCCGGGACGACGACGGCATGCTGCGCAGCTCCACAGCGCTGCGCCGGCGCGCCGGTGGTCTCGAGGAGGGACCCGCGGCGCAGGCCCTCGCCTCCCGGATCGGCGGAGCCTCCCACCGCTCCCCCGATTCCGAGAGCTCTTCTCGTGTGCCGGCCGCGCGACGCCAGGCAGCGCGCGAGGGGGCGGCATGATCGCCGCGCTCCTCGTGCTCTCCCCGGCGCTGCTGTGGGTGCTCGCCCCTCCCCCGCCGGAGGTCGTCGCGGGACCCGCGCCCCGGCGTGCACGTCGTCATGCGGCGGGGCCGCTGGAGATGGCACGACTGGTGGAGCAGCTGGCCACGGTCATCAGCTCGGGCTCCAGCATCCGCCAGGCCTGGTCCGCGCTGGCCCGTTCCCTCCCTTCCGGGGACCTGCAGGACCTCGCCAAAGGAGCGGCCGCAGGCGCCGACCTGCGCCGCACCGCCGGTGCACAGCTGCAGCGCTCCGAGATGGTCAGCTCCCTCGGTGCGGCGCTGACGGTGTGCGCGCGCACCGGCGCACCGACGGCCGGGATGCTGCAGAGCCTCGCCGACGCGCTGCGCGACCTGCACGACGCCGCCCAGGCCCGCCGCACCGCCTTCGCGGGCCCCCGCTCGACCGCCCGGATCCTGCTGGTCCTGCCGCTGGCCGGCCTCGGCCTGGGGATGCTGCTGGGCGGGGAGCCGCTGCGCCTGCTGCTGACCTCCCCGGGCGGGAACCTGCTGGGGCTGACCGGGGCCGCGCTCACGGTGGCCGGCTGGTGGTGGATGCACCGGCTGATCAGACAGGCGGACCCTCCCCGCGAGCATCGGGTGGACCCCTCGGTGGTCCTCGAGCTGATCGCCGGGGCCCTCGAGTCCGGGCTGCCCCTGGCCCGCTCCGTCGCCGCAGTGGCCGAGTCCCTCGCACCGGGCCCCGACGCGACCGTCCTGTCCCGTCTGGCCACCGCGCTCACCGCCGGGGTCCCCGCGGCGGAGGCCGCCCGAGCGCTGCCACCGACGTGGGAGGTGCTCGGCCGCTCCGCGGTCCTCGCGGAGGGCTCCGGCGCGGACCTGGCACGGGTGCTGCGCTCCGCAGCCCGGGACGCCCGCCGGGGCCGTGCCCGCGATGCCGAGGTGCTGGCGGCCCGGCTCGCCGTCCGCCTGGTGCTCCCCACGGGCCTGACCCTCCTGCCCGCCTTCGTGGCACTCGGCATCATCCCCACGGTGGTGTCCCTGCTCGGAGGCACGTTCACCCTCACCGCAGGCGGGTAGTGACCTCATGACCACCGGGAAGGACCCGGTGCATCGGCCCTTCCCGGGCCGATGACGGGCGGCCGGACCGCCCGCCCGGGACGAGGACCCTCGTCCCGGCCCCGGCGGCCCCGGCCGCCCCGGGACGGCGAGCGCCGTCCCCGCACAGAAGGAGAAGAACATGTCCCTCACGAAAGAGCGGCTGCGCCGCACCCTCGACCGCGTGATGCGGGACGAGCGCGGCGCCTCGACCGCCGAGTACGCGATCACGGTGCTCGCCGCCTGCGGCTTCGCCGCTGTCCTGGTCGCCCTGCTGGCCTCCGGGGAGGTGCGCGAGCTGCTGATGGGCATCATCACCTCGGCACTGTCGAAGGGGTCGTGATGCCGCGGTCCTCCCGGTCGTCCCGTCTGCGGGACGACCGGGGGTCCGCCACCGCGGAGACCGCGATCGTGCTGCCCGTGGTGGTGGTCATGGTGATGGTCGTGCTCCTGACCGGAGCCGGCCTCGGCACCCAGCTGCGTCTCGAATCCGCGGCGCGCGGCGCCGCCCGGGAGATGGCCCGCGGGGAGGATCCCTCCGCCGCGACAGCCGTCGCGCAGCGCATCGGGGGCGAGGGCACGGCGGTCGAGATCACCACGGCGGGCGACTGGGCGCGGGTCGAGGTCACCCGCACCCTGCGGGCCCCGGCCGGGGCGCTGTCCGGGGCGAGCTGGGACCTCTCCGCAGACGCCAAGGCACGGCTCGAACCGCACCTTCTCACCGGTGACGGGCCATGAGCAGCGGTGCCGCATCGGTCCTGGCCTGGACCGGGGCCGCCACCGCCGTGATCGGCGGATTGTCCCTGCTCGGGGTCGGGACCCTCGCTCAGTCCCGGGCCGCGACGGCCGCGGACCTCGCCTCCCTCGCCGGCGCCGATGCACTCGCCGCCGCGCACGCCCAGCCCTGTGCGGTCGCCCGCGAGGCCGCCGCCCGCAACGGCGCCGTGCTGCGGCACTGCGAACTGCGCGACTGGGACGTGCTGGTCGAGGTCCAGGTCGATGCCTCCCCGCTGCCGTCGGCGACCGCTCGCTCCCGAGCCGGCCCCGGCCCGGCAGATCTGCCATGAGCTACCCGCCGATCCGTCCGCCGCCAGCCCTCCGCCGCTCGGTCCCCTGCCCGGCGGCGCAGGACGGGCTCAGGGCCTCAGCAGCTCCAGCAGCCGCACCGCCTCCCGCTTCGACAGGGGTTCGTTGCCGTTGCCGCACTTCGGGGACACCACGCAGGCGGGACAGCCCGACTCACAGCCGCACTCGCCGATCATGTCGGCGGTGGCACGCAGCCAGGCGTCGGCGTCGTCGGCGCCGCGCTCGGCGAAGCCGGCCCCGCCCGGTGCCCCGTCGTACACGAAGATCGTGGGCTCGCCGGTGTCCTCGTGCAGCGCTGCGGACAGCCCTCCGATGTCCCAGCGGTCGCAGGTCGCCAGCAGAGGGAGCATCGAGATCGCGGCGTGCTCGGCCGCGTGCAGCGCCCCGGGCAGCTCCTCGCCGGGGATCTCGGCGGCGTCGGTCCGCTCGCGCGGGATCACCCACCACACCGCCTTGGTGGTCAGGGTGCGCGGCGGCAGGTCCAGCGGATGCTGCGCGAGCACGGCCTGGGTGAACACGTCACGCATCTGATATCCGGTGACCTGATCGGTGACGTCCACCGTGCCGAAGCACAGCTGCACCCCGCCGGCCCACTCGACCTCACGATCGATCTGCCGGATCCGCAGGGTCGAGGACGACTGCGGATGGGTGGTGTGCAGCGGATCCTCCCGGTGCACGAACGCCGCCGCCTGCTCGACATCCAGATGATCGACCACATAGCTGCGGCCCTGATGGAGGTAGACGGCGCCGTCATGCACCTGGGTGTGCGCGCTCGCGGCATCCACCGTGCCCAGCAGCACCCCGCTGGCCTGCTCGACGATCCGCACCGGCTCCCCGCCGCTGCCGCGCAGATCGGTGAGGCCGTGCGCGGACTCGCTCATCGTCCAGTACCATCCCGTGCTCCGCGAACGCAGCACTCCGCGAGCGGCGAGGGTGGTCAGCAGGTCGCGGGCGGTGGGTCCGAAGATCCCCTCCTCGCCGTCGCGGATCGCGAGCTCGGAGGCGGCGGCGCACAGGTGCGGGGTCATCACATACGGGTTCCCGGGGTCGAAGACCGATGCCTCCACCTCGGCACCGAAGATCGTCTCGGGGTGATGGACCACGTAGGTGTCCAGCGGGTCCTCCCGGGCGACGAACACGGCGAGCGCTCCCCCGTCGGCGTCCTGCCTGCGCCCGGCGCGGCCGAACTGCTGCCACAGCGAGGCACGGGTGCCCGGCCAGCCGGCGACCACCACCGCATCCAGGCCGGCGATATCGATGCCCAGCTCGAGCGCGTTGGTCGAAGCCAGCGCCTTCAACGTGCCCGAGCGCAGATCGTCCTCCAGGGTGCGCCGCTCGCGGGCGAGATACCCGCCGCGGTAGGCGGCCACGCGCGAGGCGCGGTCCAGCAGCCCGGGAGCCCCGGTCTGCTCGCCCTTCTGGGTGAGCAGCCGCTGGGCACCGCTGGACACCAGCTCCGCCCCGCGCCGGGAGCGGGCGAAGACGAGGGTCTGCACGTCCCGCTCGACGAGGTCGGCCAGAATCGTGGCGGCCTCGCTGGTCGCGGAGCGGCGCAGCGGGTCCTCGGCCCGTCTCGTGTCGTCGTCGGCACCGTGCTCGTCGTCCTCGGGCCCGGCCCCGTGCACCGCGTCGTCTGCGCCGCAGTCCGTCCAGCGCGCCGGGTCCCCGCGCCCGTCGACGCGCGTGCGGGTCCCCGGCTCCCACAGCCCGATGGTGAGCCCCGCCCGCGGCGAGCCGTCCTCGGTGACCGCCTCGACGTCCCGCCCGATCAGGCGCGAGGCGGACAGCTCGGGATTCGCGGTGGTGGCCGAGGCGAGGATGAACGTGGGATCCGCGCGATAGTGGGCGGCGATCCGGCGCAGGCGCCGCATCACCATCGACACATGGCTGCCGAACACCCCGCGGTAGCTGTGGCACTCGTCGATCACCACGTAGCGCAGCGCCCGGAAGAAGTGCGCCCACTGCTCGTGCCCGGGCAGGATCCCAAAGTGCAGCATGTCGGGGTTGGTCAGCACCACGGTGCCATGGCGGCGCACCCAGCGACGCTGCTCGGCGGGGGTGTCGCCGTCGTAGACCGCGACGCGGGCATCGCGGATCCCGGCGCCGTCGGCCATCGCGGTGATGTTGGTGAGCTGGTCCGCGGCGAGCGCCTTGGTGGGCGAGAGGTACAGGGTGGTGGCACGCGGCGCCAGGTAGTCGTGCTCGCGGGCACCGATCGCGGTGAGCACCGGCAGCAGATAGGCCAGCGACTTGCCGGAGGCGGTGGCGGTGGCGAGCACCACGTCCTGACCGTCATGGGCACGCTGTGCGGCCTGTTCCTGATGGATCCACGGGGCGGTGATGCCGCGCTCGCCCAGATGCTGGACCAGGCGCGGGTCGACCCATCCCGGGAAGCTGCCGCGGCGCCCGGCGCGGGCGGGCCTGCGCTCGACGTGGGTGAGACAGGTGCGGCGGGTCAGCGGCGCCGTCAGGTCGGCCAGGAGATCCTCGGCTGCACCTGCCCGCATCCGCTCCTCGCTCCCCGCGCGTCCCCACAGGACCTGCGCATCTCTCACACCTGATCTCCGATCCGGCCCCAGGTGGCTGATGCACAATCGTAGCCATGTCGACCGACTCCCCGACCCCGCCCCCTCGCCTGCAGACCGCGCATATCGGGTCGCTGCATGAGGATCTCGCCGCCGCGCGATACACGAGCGCTCGGATCGAGACGCTGCTGGGGCCGGTCGCCTCGGCGGCGCTGCGCCGCGAGAACCCGGTCCCGGCCCGTCGGGTGCTCGAGCCC
>JAAZLF010000484.1 GCA_012799425.1 Actinomycetales bacterium
CCGACCCGCAGCTGCCGAACAAGCTCGCCGAAGGCCGCGCGAGCCAGGTGATCGCCTGCATCTCCTGCAACCAGGCCTGCCTGGACAAGGTGTTCGACGGCAAGCGCGCCAGCTGCCTGGTCAACCCCCGCGCCGGGCACGAGACGGAGCTGGTGCTGAAGCCGGTGATCGAGCGTCGGGTCCGCAAGGTGGCCGTCGTCGGTGCCGGTCCGGCAGGGCTCGAGGCGGCGCTGGCCGCCGCCGAGCGCGGCCACATCGTGACGCTGTACGAGGCCACGGAGGAGATCGGCGGGCAGCTGCGGATGGCCGCCCGCATCCCCGGCAAGGAGGACTACGCCCAGGCGCTCCAGTCGTGGCGGATGCGCCTGGCCGCGGCGGGCGTCGGGATCCGGCTGACCACGCGCCCGCGCGCTCACGAGCTCACCGGCTTCCACGACGTCATCATCGCCACCGGTGTCGCCCCGCGGCAGATCGAACTGCCTGCCGACGGCGGGCCGCAGATCATCAGCTACGCCGATCTGCTCGAGGGCCGTGCCGAGGCCGGGGACAGGGTCGCGATCATCGGAGCAGGCGGGATCGGCGTGGACGTCGCCGAGTTCCTCACCGCACCGCAACCCTCCCCCACCCTCGACGTGGAGGCCTGGAAGCAGCACTGGGGCGTGGTGGATGCCGACGAGGAGCACCGCGGTGGTGTCATCGCCCGGCCCGCCGCACCGGCCCGGCGCGAGGTGCATCTGCTGCAGCGCAAGGAGACACGGATCGGTGCGACCCTGGGCCGCACCACCGGCTGGGTGCATCGAGCGGAGCTGCGCCACGCGGGCGTGATCATGCATCGCGGCGTGACCTACCGCCACGTCGACGAGCAGGGCCTGCACATCCTCGAGGGCGAGGGGGCGGCAGTGCTCGATGTGGACACCGTGGTGATCTGCGCCGGCCAGGTCAGCGTCAGCACCCTCGCCGCCGAGGTGACCGCGGCGCGCAGGGGCCGTGCGCCGCGGGTGCACGTGATCGGCGGGGCCGACGTCGCCGCCGAGCTCGATGCCGAGCGGGCCATCCGACAGGCCGTCGAGGTGGTCGCCGGGCTCTGAGGAGCCGGAGCCGGTCAGGCCCCCTCGAGCACCTCGCGGGCGATCGGCCCAGCGGTGACGGAGCCGTAGCTGCCGTCCTCGACGAAGACGGCGACCACCAGGTCCCCCTGGGCGACGATCACCCAGGAATGCAGCGACAGCTCGCCCTCCTCGTTCGTCCACTCGGCGGTGCCGGTCTTGCCGATCACGGGCTCGCCGGGGACGTCCGCGAGATCGTCGAGGCTGCCGTCGGTGACCACGCCGCGCAGCATCTCCTGCATCTGCGAGGTCTCCTCCTCGGTGAGCGGGGTGGGCACCTCCGCGGCCGTCGCCTCCCGGTCGGCGAGGATCCGCGGGGCGACGGTCTCGCCGTTCTGGATGCTCGCCAGCACCACGGCCATCGACAGCGGCGAGGTGAGCACGCGGCCCTGACCCATCATCGCCGCGGCGTGCTCGGTGCCGGTGTCCTCCGGATCCACCGACCCCATGAAGGCCTCCAGGCCGGTCGGCGCCTCCTGCCCGATCCCGAGGGTGGTCGCGGCATCGGCGAGAGCCGGCTGGTCCACGGTGTCGTGCTCGAGCAGCAGCGCTGTGTTGCAGGAGTGCGCGATGACGCTGCGCAGCGGAAGGGTGCCGAACAGGGACGGGTCCATCGAATCGGCGTTCTTGAACGACGCGCCATCGATGGTGGCGGTCTCGGGGCATTCGAGCTCGGTGTCAGGGGTGACGCCCTCACGCAGCAGCGCGAGCGCCGTGACGGCCTTGAAGGTGGAGCCGGGCGAGTACTGACCGACGAGGCCGACGGGATAGGACTGGCCGGTGGGTCCGAGAGCCGCGGCGAGCACGTCGCCGCTCGAGGGTTGCAGGGCGATCACGGCCGACGGGGAGTCCTCGTCGGCGATCGCGGCGGTCGCGAGCTGCTGCAGGTCGCCGTCGAGGGTGGTGGTGACGGCGGTGCCGTCGACCGGATCCACGGTGTGCAGGGAGC
>JAAZLF010000485.1 GCA_012799425.1 Actinomycetales bacterium
CGGGGACGTGCAGGCCTTCATCCAGTACTCGCGCCAGTTCACCCAGCCCCTGTCGCAGGTGGCCTCGATGGCGACGATGCTGCAGTCGGGCGTGGCCAGCGCCGAGCGGGTCTTCGAGCTGCTGGATGCCGAGGAGCAGGAGCCGGAGACCACTGTGGACACCGCCGCGGCGGGCCTCCGGGAGGGGCGGGTCGAGTTCGAGCACGTGGCCTTCTCCTACGTCCCCGAGCGCGAGCTGATCCGCGATCTGTCGCTGGTGGCGGATCCCGGGCACACGGTCGCGATCGTGGGGCCGACGGGAGCGGGCAAGACCACCCTGGTCAATCTGGTGATGCGCTTCTACGAGGTGGACGGCGGCCGGATCACGATCGACGGGATCGACATCCGCGACCTCACCCGTGCCCAGCTGCGCGAGCGCACCGGGATGGTGCTCCAGGACACCTGGCTGTTCAAGGGAACCCTGAGGGAGAACATCCGCTACGGCCGCCTGGACGCGAGTGATGACGAGGTGATCGAAGCGGCCCGCGCCACGCATGTGGACGACTTCGCCCGCCAGCTGCCGGACGGCTACGACACGATCGTGGATGATGACGAGTCGACCCTCTCCGCGGGCGAGAAGCAGCTGGTCACGATCGCCCGTGCGTTCCTGGCCCGGCCCAGCCTGCTGATCCTGGACGAGGCCACCTCGAGCGTGGACACGCGCACCGAGGTGCTCGTGCAGAAGGCGATGAACGCCCTGCGCGAGGGCCGCACCTCCTTCGTGATCGCCCACCGCCTCTCCACCATCCGGGACGCGGACCTCATCCTGGTGATGGAGGACGGCGACATCGTCGAGCAAGGCGATCACGACGAGCTGCTCGCGCTCGGTGGGGCCTATGCGCGGCTGTACCGCTCACAGTTCGAGGGTGCGGCGGTGGACATCGAGCTGGAGGAGGAGCTGGCCGGGCGCGGCGGCGAGGACGAGGCACCGACGACGACCGGCGGGATGCCGCTGGGGTGAGCTGCGGAGCGCCGCCGCTGGTGAGACGCACGACAGCGAGTTGTTTTCATGCAGGCATATGAATACTATTCACCAGTGACTTCCCTCCGACCCCGCCGCCGCACCCTGCTGCGCGCCGCGCCCCTGGCACTGGCCACCGGCCTGGTGGCACCGGCGCTGGCCTCCTGCACCCGCGCCTCCGAGCGCCTCGACGCGGAGTCCAACGCGGTGCCCGAGGTGGACCTCTCCGAGATCACCGAGGTGCCCGAGATCGCCGCCCTGGTCCCGGAGGCCATCCGCGAGCGCGGCGAGCTGATCAACGGCGCGGCGTTGAACTACGCCCCCGGCGAGTTCGTCGGCTCCACCGGCGAGGCGATCGGCTACGACATCGACATCCTCGCCGCCATCGGCGCGGTGCTGGGGCTGTCCACCCGCACCGAGGCCGCGGTGTTCGCGCAGATCATCCCCGCCGTCGGCTCCACCTACGACGTCGGCATCTCGAGCTTCACCGTCAACGAGGAGCGACTCGAGGCCGTGACCATGGTCTCCTACTTCCAGGCCGGCATCTCCTACGCCGTCAAGGCCGGCAACCCCTATGACATCCACCCCGACGACCTGTGCGGCAAGCGCGTCGCCCTCCAGGTGGGCACCTACCAGGAGGAGCTGTCCCTCGAGCGCTCCCAGGAATGTCGCGACGCCGGCGAGAGCCCCTACGATCTGCTCGCCTACGCCTCCAACTCCGACGCCGCCACCAACGTCGCCGGCGGCAAGGGCGACATCCTCATGGCCGACTCGCCGGTCACCGCCTACGCCATCGCCCGCTCCCGCGGGACCCTCGAGGAGATCGGTGAGATCGAGGAGTCGGCGCTGAACGGCATCGTCGTCGCCCAGGACCAGCCCGAGCTGGCCGAGGCGCTCCGGGCCGCCATCCAGCACCTCATCGATTCCGGCCACATGGAGCGCATCCTCGCTGCATGGGGCAACGAAGCAGGCATGATCCCGACCGCGGAAGTGAACCCCCAGCCGTGAGCACCACCCAGACCCCCGCCCCCGCCCCGTCGGCCCCGCCCGCGAAGGGCTACACTCCGATCCGTGCCAAGGCCGCGCCGCGCCCCGGCACCTGGATCTCCGCCGTGATCACCGCCCTGCTGGTGCTGGGCCTGATCTCCTTCCTGGTGACCAACCCGGTGCTCGAATGGGGCACCGTGGCCACCTACCTGTTCGACATCAAAGTCGTCCAGGGCGTCGGCTGGACGCTGCTGCTGACGCTGCTGTCGATGGTGCTCGGCACCGTCGTGGCGCTCACCGCCGCCGTGATGCGCCGCAGCGACAACCCCGTGCTGCGCGGCGTGAGCTGGGCGTACATCTTCGTCTTCCGCGGCATCCCGGTCTACACCCAGCTGGTGTTCTGGGGCCTGTTCACCGTGATCGTGCCCAAGATCGTGATCGGCGTGCCCTTCGGGCCGGAGCTGCTGAGCTTCTCCACCCGCGACCTGCTCACCGCCTTCTGGGCCGCCGTGATCGGCCTGGGCCTGAACGAGGGCGCCTATCTCGCCGAGATCATCCGCTCCGGCCTGAACTCCGTGGACAAGGGCCAGACCGAGGCCTCCAAGGCGCTGGGCATGAGCAACGGCAAGATCCTGCGCCGCATCATCGTGCCCCAGGCCATGCGCGTGATCGTGCCGCCGCTGGGCAACGAGACCATCGGCATGCTGAAGACCACCTCGCTGGTGCTCGC
>JAAZLF010000486.1 GCA_012799425.1 Actinomycetales bacterium
GCCCTGGTCCCGGCGGCCCGGCGCGTGCGCGAGGCCGGTTTCGACGTCGGCCTGCACACCGGCGGCGCCTACCCGGGCCGGCTCGCCACGCTGCTGGGCCGGGACCGCGACGGCGCCCGGCTCGGCGCGCCGCTCGTGGACTGGATCGGCTTCGACGTCAAGGCGTCCTGGGCCGGGTATGCGGCGCTCGTGGGCCGGCCCGGCTCCGCCCCGAAGGCAAAGCGGTCCCTGGGGATGCTGCTCGCCTCGGGCGTCGCCCACGAGCTGCGCATGACCGTCACCCCGGCTCTGCAGCCCCAGGTCCCGCAGATCGTGGACGCCATCGCCCGGGCAGGCGGCGAGAGCCTGGTGCTCCAGCGGGCACGGCCCGACGGCGCCGGCACCACCTTCGCGGCGCAGCTGGGTCGCGTCGCCGACTGGGAGGAGCGCTTCGCGGCGAGCGCCGAAGCCGCCGAACGGCGCGGCGAGACGGTGGGAGTGCGGGTCACCACGCGCAGCTGACCTCTCCGCCGCCCTGGTGACCGCCGGGGCCTGGGCGGCGGTGGGGCTCCCCTACGATGCAGGGACGAGCGGCCCGGTCGTCGCTCCGCACGCGGGGCTGCACGCCCCGGCCCTCCCTCCCCTAGGAGCCCCTCATGGATGAGCTGGACCTCGCCATGAACTGGGAGCTCGGCACCGGAGGGCTGCTGTTCCTGGCAGCCGCCGCCGTCGCCGTGCTCCTGGTCATGATCATGGCGTTCAAGATGCACGCCTTCCTCGCATTGATGATCACCTCGATCGGCACCGCGCTCGTGGCCGGTATCGCCCCCGGCAGTCTCATGGACGCGCTCGGCTTCGGCTTCAACTCCACCCTCGGCGACGTGATGCTGCTGGTCGCCCTCGGCGCGATGCTCGGGCGGATGATCGAGACCTCCGGCGGCGCACAGCTGCTCGCCGACCGGATGATTGACATGGTCGGCGAGAAACGGGCCGGGCTCGGCCTGTCCCTGGCCAGCCTGCTGATGGGCTTCCCCATCTTCTTCGACGCCGGCCTGGTGGTGATGCTGCCGATCATCTACGCCGTCGCCCGTCGCGTCGGCGGCTCCTTCCTGTCGATCGCGCTGCCCTCGGCCGTGGCGTTCAGCGCGATGCACATCTTCGCCCCGCCGCACCCCGGCCCGGTGGCCGCCTCGACCATCGTGGGCGCGGACATCGGCCTGGTGATGCTGGTCGGCCTGGTCTTCGCCGTGATCATCTGGTACCTGGTGGGCGTGCTGCTCGCGCCGCGGCTGGGCATGCGGCTGGACGTCCCGATCCCCACGATCCTGGACAGCACCTCCGAGAAGACCGGCTTCGAATCGAACCCTCGGGTGGGCACGATCATCGGCCTGCTGATGCTGCCGCTGGTGCTGATCCTGCTCAACACCGGCCTGAACACGATCGGCGCCGCCCGGCCGGACTCGGAGGCCTTCCTCTCCGATCCGCTGGTTGCCGGACTGCGCCTGCTGGGCGAGACACCGGTCGCGCTGCTGATCACGGTGGTGGTCTCGATGTTCGTGCTCGGCTGGGGAGCGGGCAAGAAGGGCACCCTGATCGAGAAGATCGCCGACTCCGCTCTCGGACCGATCTGCTCGGTGGTGCTGGTCACCGGAGCCGGCGGCATGTTCGGCGGTGTGCTGCGCGTGACCGGGATCGGCGATGCCGTCGCCGGCTCCCTCAACGACATCGGTCTGCCGGTGATCGTCGCCGCCTACCTCATCGCCCAGATCGTGCGCCTGGCCCAGGGCTCGGCGACCGTCGCCCTCACCACGGCCGCCTCCCTCATGGTCGGCGTGATCGCCGCCGGTGACTTCTCCCAGCTCGAGATCGTGGCCATCGTGATGGCGATGTCCGCCGGCTCGGTGGGCTTCTCCCACGTCAACGATTCCGGTTTCTGGCTGGTCAGCCGGTTCTTCGGGATGGACATGAAGCAGACCCTGGCCACCTGGACCGTGATCCAGGGCGCGATGGCCATCATCGGTTTCGCCCTGTCGCTGGTGCTGTTCGGCCTCGCCTCCGCACTCGGCTGAGCCGCGCCGGGCCGCGCCGCGCGGCGCCCGTGTCCGTGCCGCGGGCCTGGTCCTGTCAGGAGCGGGCCCGCGGATCGCGCGTGCCGTAGGTCAGGCGACGCAGCAGCGCCTCGGCGGGCCCGCGCATCCCGCGAGAGTCCATCCAGGCGGCGATCGGCAGCGAGAGCAGCCAGACGGCGAAGGCGATCCCCACTGCGGAGGCAGTGCTCAGGTGCGGGGAGAGCCCCAGCCCCCAGGCCGCCAGCAGCGGTGCCAGCAGCAGCGACTGGAACAGGTAGAAGGTCAGCGATCGCTGCCCCACCGCCGAGAGCGCCCGCATCAGCCCCGTCGGTGATCTCGCCGGCGCAGGAGCGTCCGTGGCGGGGTCCCCGTAGGCACGCTGCGCGGGGGAGAGCGCCGCATGGGCGGCGGCCCGCTCGGCGCGCAGCGTGCCGCGCTGCGCCTCC
>JAAZLF010000487.1 GCA_012799425.1 Actinomycetales bacterium
GCGATCACCGACCGCACCCGCCTGGTGCTGCTGTGCACCCCGAACAACCCCACCGGTCCCTCGCTGTCCACCGACCAGGTGGAGGAGTTCCTGGCCCGGGTGCCGGAGCACGTGGTGGTCGCGATCGACGAGGCCTATCGCGAGTTCCACGACCCCGCCACGGTGCTCGGCACCGCGGGGATCTTCCGCCGCCACGGCAACGTGGTGCTGCTGCGCACCTTCTCCAAACTGCAGGGCCTGGCTGGGCTGCGCCTCGGCTATGCGGTCGCGCACCCGCGGCTGGCACAGGCCCTGGGGCAGGTCGCCATCCCCTTCGCCGCGAGCAGCCCTGCCCAGGTCGCTGCGCTGGCGAGCCTGCGCCCCGAGGTGCAGGAGGAGCTGGCGCGTCGCGCGGAATGGGTCCGCTCCGAACGTTCCCGGGTGATGCGGGCGCTCGCCGAGCAGGGCTGGGAGCTCCCGCAGAGCCAGGGGAACTTCGTGTACTTCCCGGTGGGGGAGCAGGCCTCCGCCTTCGCCGAGTTCGCCGATGCCCGCGGCCTCGTGCTGCGGGCCTACGGTGTGGACGGCGTGCGCGCCACCATCGGCGAGCAGGAGGCGAACGACCTGCTCATCGAGATCGGCGCAGCCTGGCGCGAGCACTGAGACCCCGGGCCGTCGGAGGTCCCTCGACGGTCACCGCCCGAACCCGCCCGCGCTGCGGCACCGCTCAGCGCACCACCTCGTCGGCCTCCCCGGTCATCCCGATCATCGAGGCGACGTAGTCGATGTCCTTGTCGCCGCGGCCGGAGAGGTTCACCAGCAGGTTCGCCTCTGCGGGCAGGGTGGGGGCGAGTCGGATCGCATGGGCGAGGGCGTGCGCGGATTCGAGCGCCGGGATGATGCCCTCGGTGCGGCTGAGCTGCTGGAACGCGTCCAGCACCGCGTGATCGCCCTCCTTGACGTACTCCACCCGGCCCGCATCGCGCAGGTGCACGTGCTGCGGGCCCACGCCGGGGTAGTCCAGGCCCGAGGCGATCGAGTGGACCTCCCCGGGCTCTCCCGCCTCGTCCTGCAGCACCAGGGTCTCCATTCCATGCAGCATCCCGGGGCGGCCGAAGGTCATGGTGGCCGCGTGCCGTCCGGGCTCATCGCCCTGCCCGCCCGGCTCCACGCCGATCAGGCGCACAGAGGCGTCCTCGAGGTACGCGGTGAAGGCTCCCATCGCGTTGGAGCCGCCGCCCACCGAGGCGATCACTGCGTCGGGCAGTCGGCCGTGCGCGGCGAGGAACTGGGCGCGGGTCTCCCGGCCCACGACCGATTGGAAGTCGCGCACCAGATCCGGGAACGGCGCCGGGCCCACCACCGAGCCGATCGCGAAGAGGTAGCGCTCGGGATCGGCGGCGTAGACGCCGAACGCGGAGTCGACTGCTTCCTTGAGGGTCTGCTGGCCGACCTCGACGGAGATCACCTTCGCGCCCAGCAGGCGCATCCTCACCACGTTGGGGTGCTGCTTGGCCACATCCACCGCGCCCATGTGGATCTCGCACTCGAGCCCCACCAGGGCGGCGGCCGTGGCGAGCGCCACCCCGTGCTGACCGGCGCCGGTCTCCGCGATCAGCGTGCGCTTGCCCATCCGCTTGGCCAGCAGCGCCTCGCCCACGGTGTGGTTGATCTTGTGCGCGCCGGTGTGGTTCAGGTCCTCGCGCTTGAGGTGGATGCGGGCCCCGCCGAGGCTGTTGGAGAGACGAGCGGCTGGGGAGATCGGGGAGGGGCGGCCCACGTAGTCGCGCAGCAGGCGTGTGTACTCGGCGTAGAAGTCCGGGTCGTGCCGAGCTTCGTCATAGGCCGCGGCGACCTCTGCCATCGGTCCCACCAGGGGCGGCGGCAGGACCGCGCCGCCGAACTCGCCGAAGCGACCGCCGGTGTTGCCGGCGAACTGCGGGGAGCGGGTGAGGTCGCTGGCTTCGGCGAGGGTGCGGGGAGCGGCCGACGACGGAGCTGCCGAGGCTGCGGTGTGCGCGGTGGTGCTGGTCATGTGGTTCCTCAGGGGTACGGGCCCCGTCCCGGGCTGCTCCGTTGCAGGAAGAAGCCGCCCGGCAGCGGGCGGCTTCTGTGTCAGCGCATGCGACAGGGGACCGCCCTCAGGCGGTCCACCAGCTGATCGTCGCGATGTGCATGAGGGGAACGATAGCCCGGGACCGGAGCGAAGCGAGGCGCTGTCCGGGCTGCGGGCCGACGGCAATCGACGGCCAGCGTCGCCGATCCGTCACCGGGACCGATAGCCTCGAGCATGGTCGGGCCCCTGCCACTGCGGGACGGCGCCCGAGGTGCCCGGTCCGACTGCGCCAGAGCCCTCCCCGCCTCCCCGAAGGACCGCCATGACCACCCCCGCCGTGCCCGCCCCCGCCCTCGGTGGAGCCCGGGCCTACGTGGTGTGGATCGCTGCGGTGACCGCCTACGCCATCGCGGTGCTGCAGCGCACCACGATGGGTGTCGCCGGACTCGAGGCCACCGAGCGCTTCGGGGCCTCCGCCACGATCGTCTCGAGCTTCGTGGTGCTCCAGCTGGGTGTCTACGCGCTCGCCCAGATCCCTGCCGGGATGCTGCTGGACCGATACGGCTCCCGTGTCACTCTGATCGCTGGCGCGCTGCTGATGGGCGCCGGTCAGCTGCTGATGGCGCAGACCGAGACGGTGGGCACCGCGATGATCGCCCGGATCGTCCTCGGTGCCGGCGATGCGCTGACGTTCTCCAGCGCGATCCGTCTGGTCCCGGCATGGTTCCCCGCGGGTCGGGTGCCGGTGATCACGCAGCTCACCGGGATCCTCGGACAGGTGGGACAGATCGCTTCGGCGGTGCCCTTCGTGGCATTGCTGAGCGTGGCGGGTTGGGGGACGGCCTTCTCGTCGGCGGCCGCTCTCAGCGCGCTCGCCGCGCTGCTGGTGCTGTTGGTGGTGCGGGCGACACCGCCGGGGATCCCGCGCCCCCGGCAGAAGCAGGACCTGCGGCGGATCCCGTTGGTGCTGGTGAGGATCATCCGTCACCCCTCCACCCAGCTGGGGTTCTTCACCCATTACACGGCCGGGTTCACGGGTATCGCCTTCTCGATGATGTGGGGATACCCGTATCTCACCGCGGGGGAGGGGCTCAGCCGTCCCGCCGCCTCCGCAGTGATGACGGTGCTGGTGATCGTCGCGATCATTGGCGGGCCCGTGATCGGCGCTCTCACCCAGCGGCACCCGTTGCGCCGCTCGTCCCTGGTGCTGCTGATCGTCGCGACCATCGTGGCACCGCTGGCCGCCCTGGTGCTGTGGCCCGGCCCTGCGCCGATGTGGCTGCTCATCGTGCTGGTCGCCGGCTTCTCGATCGGCGGCCCTGCCAGCAGCGTCGGCTTCGACTTCCCGCGCACCGATCTCGCCCGTCACCGGCTCGGCACCGCGACGGGGGTGGTGATCATGGGCGGCTTCATCGGCGGGCTGATCTCGATCCTGCTGATCGGTGTGGTGCTCGATGTGCTGCGGCCCGACGGGAACTACGACCTCGAGGCCTTCCGTCTCGCCTTCGCGGTGCAGCTGCCGATGCTCGCGATCGGGGTGGCCGGGATGCTGGTGACCAGGGGGAACCTGCGCCGACGGATGGCAGCGCGGGGCCAGGAGGTGCCGCCGTGGCGGGACGTATGGCGCTCGGGCCGGTGGCGGCAGCTCTGAGCGGCTTGCCGCGTGGGTGATCACTGCCGTAGCGTGAGCACAAGACCTTTATTTCAAGGAGGAAGTATGTCGTTCACGCTGGGCATCGTCGGGATCGGCCAGTTCGGCTCCCACTTCGCAGAGCTCTTCGCCGCACACCCCGAGATCGATGCGCTCTACGCGGTCGACTCCGTTCCCGAGAGGATCGATGCCGTCGAGGCGCGGGGCGTCAGCTTCGACAAGCGCTTCGACACCCTCGAGGACCTGCTGGCCTCCGATGTGGATGCGGTCGCGATCTTCACCCAGCGCTGGACCCACGGCGAGCACGCCCTGGCCGCCCTGCGCGCCGGGAAGCACGTGTACTCCGCTGTGCCGATGGCGATCGAGGAGGAGGAGATCCGCCAGATCACCGAAGAGGTCCAGCGCACGGGCCTGGTCTACATGATGGGCGAGACCAGCCAGTACAACGCCGCCGTGGTGCTGGCCCGCCGCATCCACCGCACGGGCGCCTTCGGCGAGGTGTTCTACGCCGAGGGCGACTACGTCCATGACATGGACCTCGGCTTCTACGACGCCTACAAGTTCTCCGGCGGCGAGCAGTGGAAGTCCACCGCCTCCTACCCGCCGCTGCTGTACCCCACCCACTCCATCGGCGGCATCCTCGGCGTGCTGGGCGAGCGGCACGCCACCTCCGTCTCGGCGCTCGGCCGCCCTGACACCCGCGGCGACGGCGTGTTCGACAAGGACGTCTCGATGTTCGGCAACGACGTCTCCAACGCGTTCGCGCTGTTCGGCATGGACAACGGCGGTGCCTTCCGCACCAACGAGCTGCGCCGCGTGGGCTACCCCAGCCACAAGCGCGAGTCCCGCTTCCGCTTCTTCGGCGAGGAGTCGAGCTTCGAGGAGACCATCGACGTCACCTATTGGCACGACAAGCAGCGCGTGCTCGAGGTGACCGATCTGATCAGCACCCAGGCCACCATGAGCCTGGATGATCCGCGCCTGGCGGACGTCTCCGAGGCGCTGCGTGACGCCTTCGTGGCCGGCGCTGCCGCCGCCCATCATCAGGCCAGGCTGCCCAGGGAGTTCCAGGGCATGCCCAACGGGCACGAGGGCGCCCACCACTTCCTGGTCGATGACTTCGCCCGCGCGGTGGTCGACGGCATGCAACCGATGGTCAACGCCTGGCAGTCCGCCCGCTACACCCTTCCCGGCGTCATCGCGCACCAGTCGATGAATCAGGGCGGCGAGCGGCTCGAGATCCGTGACCTCGGCGACTGCCCGCTGCCGGTTCAGGACCTCGACGCGGACCAGGAGCCGATCGACCTCGAAGCGCTGTACGCCGCCCAGGAGGCGGCGAAGGGCGTCGTCGCCGAGTGAGGTGAGGTGACCCCTGACGGGCCCGGCACCTCGCGGTGCCGGGCCCGTCGTCCGTGTTGGTGGATGGTCATCGGGCCGCAGGGCTCGCTAATTCGGCAAGGGGGTTGTATAACAGTCGGAGCACGACGGGGCCCAGGGGGTGGCAACGTGCCGCACAAGTGGTAACTTCACTCCCGTCACGCATTGGAATGAAGTTTTCTCATCGACCGGTCCGCAGCGCGGGGCCGGGTCGGAGAACCGACGAAGGAGTCATCCATGATCGCTCGACGACACGTCCTGGCCGCGGGTGCGGCAGGTTCGGCCGCCCTCGCCCTCGCCGCCTGCGGAGGCGACTCCGGCGACTCCGGTGGGGAGGTGGATGGCGAGGGCAAGACCATCACCATGTGGCTGATGGAGGGCACGAACGCCAGCGCTGACACCTACATCGAAGAGCTCAAGGCGGCGTTCGCCGAAGCCACCGGCGCCACGCTCGACGTGCAGGTCCAGCCCTGGGAGGGCGCCCACGACAAGTTCGTCACCGCCATGGCCGGCGGCACCGGTCCCGACGTCGCCGAGGTGGGCACCACGTGGGTGCCCGAGTTCGCCGACGCCGGGGGCCTGGACGATCTCACCGAGGACATCGAGGCCGCGGGCCTCACCGACGGCATGGTCGAGGGACTCGTCGAGGCCGGCACGCTCGACGGCGTGATGTACGGGATGCCCTGGTATGCCGGCGTGCGCTCGATCCTCGGCAACCGGGACATGCTCGATGAGGCGGGGGTGAACTCGCAGCCCCAGAACTGGGACGAGCTGCTGACGATGATCACCACGCTCGAGGAGCACAACTCGGACTGGATCTCCTTCCCTGTCCCCGGCGCCAGCATCTTCTCCGCCACCCCGTTCATCTGGGGTGCGGGCGGCGAGATCGCCGAGGAGGTCGACGGGGTCTGGTCCGCCACCATCAACGCCCCCGAGGCCGTCGAGGGCCTGACCTGGTACACGGACCTCGCACTGAAGCACAACTCCTCGACCGCCGCCGCCACCACGTGGGTGGAGACCGAGGCGCTCGCCGAGTTCCTGCAGGAGAAGGTGCCGATGTTCATCACCGGCTCCTGGGTTCCCGCCACGATCCGGCAGGACAACCCCGAGCTCGCGGACAAGCTGGTGGCGTTCACGATCCCGGCCAAGGACAGCCCCGTCGCGCCGTCCTTCCTCGGCGGCTCCCTGATGTGCCGCTTCACCGAGACCCAGGAGCCCGAGCTCGCCTTCGAGCTGATCAAGCTGGTCACCACCGGTGACTTCGCCACGCGCTGGGCCGAGGAGACCAATTACTTCCCCGGCACCATCGAGGCGATGGACGAGGTCGTCGCCGGCGGTGACGAGCTCACCGCCGTCTTCGCGCAGCAGATGACCGAGGGTGGCAAGACCGTCCCCGTCACCCCGGCGTGGGGCAAGATCGAGGGCGCGAAGACCATGAGCACCCTGGTGGGCACCGTCCTCGAGGGGACCCCGGTCCAGGAGGCGGCGGATACCGCCGCCACCGAGATGGACGGCTTCTTCTCCGAATGAGCTCGACCTCGACAGTGGGCACCGGAGCCCCGCGGGACGGTGCGGAGGGGCTGACCCGCCGCACCGTCCCGCTGGGGCGCCGAGTCCGTCGCGCCGCCGCTCCCTGGCTCCTGCTGGCCCCCGGCCTGATCGTGCTCGGGGTGCTGCTCCTGTGGCCGATGCTGCGGGTGCTGAACCTGTCGCTCCAGGACTACGAACTGCGCAACCTCCTGCGCGGCGACAGCAACTACGTGGGACTGGACAACTACATCCAGGTGCTCACGGATCCGTTCCTGTGGAAGACCGTCCTGCCGAACACCGTCGGCTTCGCGCTCGTGTGCGTGGTGCTGACGATGATCGTGGGCACCGTCGTCGCGCTGTTCCTGAACTCGCTGGGCACCGTGTGGCGCTCGCTCTCCACCACCGCGATCATGGTGGCCTGGGCGGTGCCGGCGCTGACCGGCACCTATATCTTCGTGTGGCTCTTCGATCCGCAGTCCGGCCTGGTCATCTCGACCCTCGACGGGCTCGGTGTGATGGAGGCGGGCAGCTACAACTGGTTCACCAACCGGTGGACCTTCTACGCGATCGCCACGATCAACGTGGTCTACCACGGCTTCCCGTTCATCGCGGTGACGATGCTCGCCGGGCTCATGACCGTCCCGGACGAGCACTACGAGGCCGCCGCGCTCGACGGCGCGAGCGCCTGGGGGCGCTTCTGGAACGTCACCGTGCCCACCCTGCGCCCCATCATCGCCGTGTGCGTCATCCTCTCGACGATCTGGGACTTCAAGGTGTTCGTGCAGATCTTCCTGATGCCCGGCGGTGACGGGACCACCCGCTCGGTGATGAACCTCGGCGTGTGGTCGTACACCCAGTCCTTCGCCCAGGGCGAGTACGGCATGGGCTCGACCATCGCGGTGCTGCTGACGGCGCTGCTGCTGGTGATCTCGGTGGTCTACATCCGCACCCTGATGAAGGAGGAGGAGCTGTGAACCGCCGTACCCCCGCCTCCACGGCCGGCAAGGCGATCGGCGTCGTCGTGCTGATGTCGCTGAGCCTGTTCCCCTTCTACTGGATGCTCTCCACCGCCGTGGACACCAGCCCCCTCTCGCGCGGGGCGAGCCTGCTGCCCAGCGGCTTCACCCTCGAGCACTTCCGCTACGTGCTGGTCGACGCCGGCTTCCTGCGCTATGTGCGGGTCTCGGTGATCGTGGCCGTGGGCACCGTGGTGCTCTCCGCGATCGTCGCTCTGCTGGCGGCCGTGGCCGTGGCGCGCTTCCGCTTCCGCCTGCGCACCCAGGTGCTGATCATGGTGCTCATGGTGCAGATGGTCCCGCTCGAGGCGCTGGTCATCCCGCTGTTCCTCCAGGCCCGCAACCTGCAGATGCTCAACTCCCTGCTGGGGCTGATCATCGTCTACCTGGGGTTCTCGCTGGCCTTCGCGATCTGGAACCTGCGCGGCTTCGTCGCGGCGGTCCCCCGGGAGCTGGAGGAGGCCGCGTACATCGACGGCGCCTCCTGGTTCCGCATGTTCCGTTCGGTGCTGCTGCCGCTGGTCGCGCCCGGCTTGGTGGCGACCTCGGTGTTCTCCTTCATCACCGCCTGGAACGAGTTCATCTTCGCGCTGACCTTCATGCAGGACAGCTCGAAGTACACGGTCGGCGTGGGGCTGCGCACGTTCTTCACCCAGAACACCGCGGACTGGGGATCGGTGATGGCCGCCTCGACGATCATCACCCTGCCCGTGGTGATCTTCTTCGTGCTGGTCCAGCGCAACCTCGCCAAGGGCATGACCGCCGGGGCGGTGAAGGGCTGAGCCATGGCACATCCATCCTGGGACCGTGACGCGCTCGGCGTGCTGATGGCGCCGTTCACCGGCACCGAGCTGCCCGCCTGGGTGGAGGAGGTGCTGGGGGCTGGCCTGGCCTCGGTGATCCTGTTCGGTCACAACACCCCCACCCCGCAGACCGCCGGGTCGCTCGCCCGAGCGGTGCACGCGCGCGCACCGGACTGTGTGGTCGCGATCGACGAGGAGGGAGGGGATGTCACTCGCATCCAGTCCGCGACCGGCTCGTCCCTGCCCACCGCGTGGGCGCTCGGGGAGGTCGATGACATCGAGCTGACCCGCGCGGTGGGCAGCGCGCTCGGCGATGTGCTCGCCGCATGCGACCTCGACCTCGCGCTCGCCCCGGTCCTGGACGTCTCCACCGATCCGGCCAACCCCGTGATCGGCACCCGGGCGTTCGGCGACGATCCCGACCGGGTCGCCGCGCACGCCCGCGCGTTCTCCACAGGGCTGGTCGACGCGGGGCTGGGCACGTGCGCGAAGCACTTCCCCGGCCATGGCGCGACCGCGACCGACTCCCATACGGCGCTGCCGCTGATCGACCTGGACGCCCCGCAGTTCGCGCGCGAGCATCTCGCCCCCTGGTCGATCATCCCGTGGCTGGACAGCGTGATGACCGCCCATGTGCTGGTCCCCGCCCACGGCGAGGGCCCGGCCTCGATATCGCCCTGGTCCAGGCCCCTGCTGGACCGCGCCGCCGGGGGCCGGTTCCGCGGGCTGGTGATCACCGACGCCCTGGACATGGGCGCCGTCGCGCAGGAGCCCGGGTATGCCGAGGCGGTGGTGAGTGCGATCGAGTCCGGCGCGGATCTGCTCTGCCTGGGCACCTCGATCCGTCGTGACGACCAGCAGATGCTGCGTGAGGCGCATGACGCACTGATCGCGGCGGTGGACTCCGGCCGGATCACCCGCCAGGGGCTGCGTGCCCGCGCCGAGCACACCCGCGATGTCCTGCACACGCTGCGCACCCGCCGCCGC
>JAAZLF010000049.1 GCA_012799425.1 Actinomycetales bacterium
CCGCCGCGCCGGCCTGCTCGGCCGTGCTGCGGGCGGCCTCGGCCCGTGTGGTCACGGCGGCGAGATGCTCCGTGGCGAGCACGGCCAGCGGCTCGAGGCGCAGGGCGGTCGCGTGCTCCTCGAGCGCACGGACCTGCTCGTCCTCGAGGACGGTGGCCTCGGTGAAGCGGGCAAGTGCCGTGCCGAGGGTCTGCTGGGCGGCGTCGACCTCACGCTTGGCCTGCTTGCGCATCTCCGCCAGCTGCTTCTCGACGGCCGCGTAGGTCTCGGTGCCGAAGACGCGCTCGAGGACGTCCTGTCGCTCCCCCGTGCCGGCGCGCAGGAAGCGGGCGAACTCGTTCTGCGGCAGCAGGACGGTCTGTGTGAACTGGTCGCGGCTGAGGCCCACCGCGCGCTGGATCTCGCGCCCCACCTCGTCGATGCGGGTGGCGATCGCCTCGAGGCCGCCGGCCGTGCCGGCGGTGTCGGCGATCACGTCGGTGATCAGCTGCGGGGAGCCGATCCGCCACAGCACGGCCTTGGCCTGCTCCTTGGTGGTGCCGGTGCCACGCATCTTGGGGCGCTGGAACTCGGGCTGGCGCCGAACCCGATAGATGCCGGAGGCGGTCTCGAACACCAGGTCCACCACGCTCGGCTCGGAGGAGGGCGCGAACTGGGAGCGGATCCTGTCCGCGCTGGTGGCACTGCCGGCGACCTGGCCGTACAGGGCGTAGACGATCGCGTCGAGGATCGTGGACTTGCCCGAACCGGTGGGGCCCTCGAGCAGGAACATCCCGCCAGCGCCGAGGGCGGCGAGGTCGATCTCGACGGTGCCGGCGAAGGGGCCGATCCCGGTCAGCCGCAGGTGATGGAGCTTCATGAGGCCTCCTGCTGCCGGCGCACGGCGGTGTAGGCACGGTCGAGGACCGCGTGCTCGGCGGCGGTGGGTGCGGCTCCGGTGACGTGGGCGAGGAACTCGTCCATCACCTCCAGGGGGTTCTGCTCGCGACGCACCACCGGGGTGCCCTCGCGGGCTTCGCGCCCCTCAGGCGCATACTCGGTCAGCAGCAGGTGCGGGTAGGCCTCGCGCAGCTGCTCCTGCAGGTGGGCGGGGCGTGCCGGGTCGGTGACGATGGCTTTGAGCCAGTCCCCGCCGTGGTCATCCTGCCGGGCGAGGATCTGCTCGAGGGTGCCGCGCAGCTCGGTGAGCGGGCGCGGGACGGGCGCTGCGATGCGTCGGACCTCCGCAGGGGTGCCGGGGGCACCGAGCTCGACCATGAGCACGGCTTTGCGGTGGTGGCGCTCGGAGAAGGAGAAGGCGAGGGGTGAGCCGGAGTACCAGGCGGGCGCGCCGACGGTCGCTGTGAGGTCCTGGCAGCCGTGGAGGTGGCCGAGGGCGAGGTAGTCGATACCGCCGAGCACCCCGGCGGGCACGGAGTCGACGCCACCGACGGAGAGGTCGCGCTCGGAGTCGCTGCCTTCCCCGCCGGTGACGAAGGTGTGGGCGAGCACGACGGTGCGTGCCTGAGGGCGGGTGGCGGCGCGTTCGCGCACGCGGTCGAGGGCGGCGCGGGTGACGGCTTCGTGACTGCGGGCCAGGGGGGCTTCCTCCTCGCCGACGAGTTCGGTGCGGGCGCGGTCGGGTTCGAGGTAGGGCAGGCCGAAGAAGAGCACCTCACCGTGCTCATCGCTCACGGAGACGGGGTGCTCGATGCCGGGGACGTCGGTGAGCAGGTGGATACCGGGGCGCATGAGGGAGCGACCGAATCCGAGTCGCTCCGGAGAGTCGTGGTTGCCGGAGGTGAGCACCACGGTGGCGCCGGTGCCGGCGAGGCGAGCCAGGGCGCTGTCGAGCAGCTTCACACTGGTCACGGCCGGGACGGCGCGGTCGTAGACGTCACCGGGGATGACGACGACATCGACCTGCTCCTCCTGGACCAGTGCGACCAGCCAGTCCAGGAAGGCGGCCTGGTGCTCATGCAGGTCGACCTTGTGCAGGGTGCGCCCGAGGTGCCAGTCCGAGGTGTGCAGGATCTTCATGGCCATGACTCTACGAGCGGCCTCCGACAGTCGACGCACTCGTGCACATCCCGCACGTCACGAGCGTGCCGGCATCCCGGTGCACCAGGCGGAGCTCGAGCTTCCTGCCGCGTCAGAAGGGCGGCGGGCCCTGACCGCCCCACGGGTCGGAGGGCGCCTCGCGCTCGTGCGGTTCCGGCGGTCGAGGCGGTGAGGGCGGTGGAGGCGGCGGGGGCTCGGGGCGGGCACTGCGCTTCGGTGGCTCGGGTGACGGTGACGGTGACGGTGACGGTGACGGTGACATCGTTCTCCCGCCTGCGATGGGCGGTGCGTAGCGGAAGGGCTCCTCACCTGCCGG
>JAAZLF010000488.1 GCA_012799425.1 Actinomycetales bacterium
CCCTTCTCGCGCACGCACCATCCCCGTGAAGAGGAGACGGCCACATGACCCTGTTCGGGCTGGTCCGACATGGACAGACGGACTACAACCTGCGGAACCTGTTCCAGGGCTCCTCGGACATCCCCCTGAACGAGACGGGGATCGCCCAGGCGCACGCCGCCTTCGACGCGCTGCCCGCGCTGGACTGGGACGTGGTGATCACCTCACCGCTGTCCCGCGCGGAGCAGACCGGCCGGATCATCGCCGAGGATCACGGCATCCCCTTCGGCGGCACCGACGCCCGCCTGGTCGAGATCGACTGGGGCTCCGCAGAGGGCCGCCCGGTCGAGGAGATGGAGCAGGCCCACCCGGGACGCTCCTTCCCCGGCCGCGAGGACCACCAGGCCGTCGCCGACCGCGGATACGACGCGCTCGAGGCGCTCGAGGAGCGGTTCGAGGGCAAGAAGGTGCTCGTGGTCGCCCACGGCACGCTGATCCGCTTCATCCTCTCCGGGATCATCGAGCAGCCCCTGCCCTCGATCCCGAACGCGACGCTGTCCCTCGTGGAGCTCGAGGAGACCACCTGGCGGGTGCGGATGATCGCCGGCGAGGAGGTCGACCACTCGGTCAAGGTGGTCTCGCGCGAGCAGAACCCACGCTTCTTCGTGGAGAAGTCTCAGCTGGCCCCCGCACAGGTCGCCGCGGTCACCGCCGCGCAGGATGCGGCCACGGGCACCGCCGAAGGAGGCGCCTGATGAACTCCCGCACCGCCGTGGACTCCGAGGGCTCCTGGTTCGAGCCCGAGCAGATGACCGAGCTGCGCCGCCGCCTCCCGATCCCGTACGTGGACATCGTCCCGGTGCGCACTGACGTGGACGGCGCCGTCGAGGAGGTCGGTCTGCTGCTGCGCGCCTCCGGATCGGGGCAGATCGTGCGTGCCATCGTCTCCGGGCGGGTGCTCGTGCACGAGACGATCCGCGAGGCGATCGCCCGCCACATCGACAAGGACCTGGGCTCGATGGCCATGCCGCGCATCCCGGTCTCCCCGGTGCCGTTCACGGTCGCCGAGTACTTCCCCACCCCGGGCGCCTCCCCCTTCCATGATCCGCGCCAGCATGCGATCTCGCTCGCCTACGTGGTCCCTGTCGATGGGGAGACCGCCCCGCAGGAGGACGCCCTCGAGCTGGCCTGGTTCGGGGTGGGCGAGCTGCTTTCGGACTCGTCCCCGCTCGAGGAGATGAACGGCGGCCGGGATCTGCTCATCCGCCGGGCCCTCGCCCACGTCGGGGCCGCCTGAGCCTGATCCCCGTACGACACCGGCCCCGACCGGAGGCAGATCCTCCGGGCCGGGGCCGCTGTCGTCACGCCGGGACGGGCTCAGGCGAGCAGCTGCGCCACGTGCCCGGCCAGGGCACGGAACGCCGTGCCGCGGTGGGAGATCGCGTCCTTCTCCTCAGGGCTCAGCTGCGCGGCCGAACGGGTCTCGCCCTCGGGCTGGAACAGCGGGTCATAGCCGAAACCTCCCTCACCGCGGCGCTCCCGCAGCAGGCTCCCGACCATCTCGCCGCGCTCGACGGTCTCAGTGCCGTCGGGGGCGACCAGTGCGGCCGCGCACACGAAGCGTGCGGTGCGGTGGTCATCCGGGACATCTCCGAGCTGGGCGAGCAGCAGATCGTTGTTCGCCTCGTCGTCCCCGTGCCGCCCGCTCCAGCGGGCGGAGAAGATGCCGGGCGCGCCGCCGAGCACATCCACGGAGAGACCGGAATCATCGGCGACCGCCACCAGGCCGGTGGCCGACGCTGCGGAACGTGCCTTCAGCAGGGCGTTGCCCTCGAAGGTCACCGCGTCCTCGACCACGTCCGGCAACGCGATCCCGGACGAGGAGATCACGTGCTGGGCCGCCAGACCCGGCACCGCGGCGGTGAGGATCCGCTGCAGCTCGGCCAGCTTCTTGGCGTTGTGCGAGGCGAG
>JAAZLF010000489.1 GCA_012799425.1 Actinomycetales bacterium
GCGGATGAACTGCACCATCAGGAAGATGAAGAACGCATCGGTGGCCAGGAACTTCGTCAGGATCAGCGGGAGCATCGTGTTCACCCAGCCGGTCTGGGAGAACATGATGTACTGCGGCACGATCACCACGTGGATCGGCAGCATGAGGGTCATCAGCATGATCGCGAAGGCGACGTTGCGGCCCCAGAACCTCAGACGCGCGAAGGCGTAGGCGGTCAGCGAGCACGCGACCAGGTTGCCGATCACGCATCCCAGCACCAGCAGGGTGGAGTTCATGAGGTAATGCGAGAACGGCTGGGCCAGCGACTCCCACCCCCGCGCATAGTTCGACAGATCGAAGCTCAGCGGGAACAGGCTGGGGTTGCGGAAGATCTCCTCGTTGGGCCGCAGGGAGGAGACCACCATCCACAGCAGCGGGTAGATCATCGCGATGCTCGCCGCGATCATGATCGCGTGGCGCAGGCCGCGGCGCAGCAGACGCCGGGGCCGGGGCTTGGGGACCACTTTGGCGGGTGCCTCGTCAGCGGGGACGACGGCGGGCCGGCTCTGCAGATCAGTCATCGTAGAACACCCAGAACTTGGAGACGAAGAAGTTGATGGCGGTGAAGATCGCGACGATGACCAGCAGCAGCCAGGCCATCGCGGAGGCGTAGCCCATGTCGAACTGGGTGAAGCCCTTGATGTAGAGGTACAGCGTGTAGAACATCGTCGAGTCCGACGGCCCGCCGGTGCCGCCGGAGACCACGAACGCCTGCGTGAACGACTGGAAGGCGTTGATGACCTGCAGCACCACGTTGAAGAAGATGATCGGCGTCAGCAGCGGGATCGTGATCTTGAAGAACTGCGCGACCTTCGAGGCGCCGTCCACGGAGGCGGCCTCGTAGTACATCTCCGGGATCTGCCGCAGCCCGGCCAGGAAGATGATCATCGGCGACCCGAAGGTCCACACGTTCAGCAGGATGATCGTGCCCAGCGCGGTGTCCGGGTTGGAGACCCAGCCGGGCAGGTTCTCGAAGCCGAGCATCGCACCGACCTGGTTGATCAGGCCGTTGGCGCCGAACATCTGGCGCCACAGGATCGCGATCGCTACCGAGCCGCCCAGCAGCGAGGGCAGGTAGAACACCGAGCGGTAGAAGGACAGGCCCTTGATGCCCTGGTTCAGCGCCACCGCCAGCAGCAGCGCCGCGATCAGCTGCAGCGGCGTGCCCACGAACACATAGATGAACGTGACCACCAGCGAGTTGTGCAGGCGGGTGTCGCCGATCATCTGCCTGATGTTGTCCAGGCCCACGAACTCCGGCGCGGCCAGCAGGCTGTAATCGGTGAACGCGAGTGCGAACGACGCGATCATCGGGATCAGGGTGATCCCGAGGAAGCCCAGCACCCACGGCAGCATGAACACCGCGGCCTGCTTGTTGTCGGGGTGCTTCTCCTTCGGCCCGCCCTTCTTGCGTGACGAGACGATGGAGGCGAGTTCTCCCACGGCGCTCATAGGCGTCTTCCCTTCGTGGTCGGGGTGCCGTCGCGACCGAGGGGTGCCCCCTCCGGCCGCGACGGCGAGATGGCGGTGGTCAGGCCAGTGCGGCCTCGAGCTCGTCGAGCACGCGCTGGCCCGCCTCGGCCGGGGTGAGCGTGCCGAAGAGCATGTCCTCGCCGGCACGGGTGAGGATGTCCTCGAACTGGCCGCCGCCCTGCGGGGTGATCTCGGGGGCCTCGCCCAGCTCGGACTCGATCGCCTCGAGGAAGTCGACGGCCTTGGTGTTGGCCTCGTCGAGGTCGGGGACGATCGCCTCGCGCACGGTGAGGTTGCCGGGCACGCCGCGCTCGACCGAGAGGATCTTCCCGGCGTCCGGCGAGTTGACGAGGTAGTCCACGAAGGCGACGGCCGCCTCGGGATCCGAGGCGTTGGCCGAGACCGCCCAGTACATCGAGGCCTTGTACCACAGCTGCGCGTCGGCGGCAGAGCCGGTCATGGACGGCGGGCGCAGCACCACCACGCCCTCGGGCACCAGGCCGTCGTGCGCGACGACCTGGTTGGACCAGGCCACGGTCATGGCGACGTTCCCGGTGGCGAAGAACGACTGGTCCATCGACTTCGAGGCGTCCTCGACGGAGAGGCTCGCATCTGGGCAGGCCTTCTCGTCCTGGATCCGCTTGGTCCACTCGAACCAGGCGGTGGCGGTGTCGAGGTCGAAGCCGGCGCCGCCGTCCGCGTACTGGTCCTGGCCGGCCTGGCGCACGTAGACCTGGAACAGACCCTGGACGGTGCCCATCTGGGTCATGCCCCAGGTGCCGTCAGGGGTGTTCTCGGTGATCTGCACCGCGATGTCGACCAGATCGTCCCAGGTCCAGGTGGAGTCATCGGGGATCTCGACGCCCGCCTCCTCGAAGACGACGGGGTTGAGCAGGAAGGCGAAGGCGTTCAGGCCCGCGTTGATCGCGGCGAGCCCGACCTCCGGCAGCTCTCCCACCTCGACCGAGCCGGGCGCGAAGTCGTCGGTGCTCAGACCGGCTTCGGCGAGGTCGAGCAGCGCACCGCGCTCGCCGTACTCGGCGAGGAACTTCTCATCCATCTGGACGACGTCGGGGAAGTCGCCGCCGGCGGTCTGGGTGGCGAGCTTGTCCCAGTAGCCGCTCCACTCGCCGGGCTCGAGGCTGAGGGTGACGTCCGGCTCGACCTCCTCGTAGGCGGCGGCGACGTCCTGTGTGTTCTGGTCGCGGGTGGGGTTGCCCA
>JAAZLF010000490.1 GCA_012799425.1 Actinomycetales bacterium
CATCAGGGACCACGACGTCAACGTGGTCGCGGAGGACACCGGGCAGGGTCATCGCCTGCTGCAGAACTACTACCGGATGCGCAGCTCCGCCGAGGTGCCTGCCGGCAACCGTTTCAAGGCGATGGAGTACGCCTTCTCGGCGAAGGTGAAGAAGGGCGCGCAGTCGAAGGAGAAGGCGCCCTTCAACGCGCTGCGGCTGGTGTGACACGACTATCCGGGTGAGCGGTTCGAGCAGGGCCCGATATCTTGCTGACTTCGTCTACGATCCACCGATGGACCGCGATCGGGAGGAGGTCCCTCATGGCCGGAACGATGCTGGAGCCGAGGGCGCCGAAGTCCGGCGCCGCGCTGAACGCCGCGAAGTGGGCGCTCCCCCTGCTGGCGGCCGGTGCACGATGGCTGTCCTCCCACCCAGAGGTGTGGGAAGGCGTCAAGGAGCAGGCGGCGAAGCTGCAGAAGGCCTCCATCGACAAGCCCGACGGCGTGCTCGCCACGGTGACGGTGCTGCGCGAACAGGTCGACTACCTCGCTCAGTCAGCGGACGATGCCGACGAGGAACGCCGGGCGAAAGCCTGGGCGAAGCGACTGGACAGCTGCGAGATGGCGGCTCATCTGCTCACGGCGCCGGGCGCCACGCGGAAGGATCGCAGGACGCTGAAGAAGCGCGTCGAGGAGCTTCGCTCCGAGATCTTCGCCGCGTACATCGACGAGATGGGCGAGGATGCAGAGCGCTCGGAGGGCGTGAGCACCGACGAGTGAGCGGGGGTGCGGCGCCCCGTCGACGCCGGACCCGGCCCTCTTCGCCTCAGCCGCCCACCCCGACCAGCGACGAGTTCGAGCGATGCACGACCACCGGTGCCGGCCCTTCGTTGTGCACGCTGGCGCTCAGCCGCACCGTGTGCCCGCACGGGGCCTCGGGCAGCTCTTCGGCGAGTTCGAGCGAGAGCACCCGGTGGTGGCGGTAGAGGTCGATGTGGTCGGCATCCGTCGTGTCCTCGCCCAGGACATCGCACACCTCGCCCTTCTCGTCGACCATCTGCGCCTGCAGCTCCATGGTCACGACGCTGCCGTCCTCGTCGAGCGACCCCTCCGAACACCAGGCGCGGCCGTCCTCCCGGGACCCGTTGACGATGGTGCAGGCGGTGAGGTGCAGCGTGGTGAGCGCGCGCAGCTGGTCCTCAGCGGCAGTGTCCAGCAGCAGATCTGCCGTCATGACCACCTCCTCGGCGCCCACCTCTACCGTGCGCGGAAGTCCGTCCTCGGAGGCGGCGATCGCTTCGCCGTCGACGGGGTCGGCCCGCCAGGTGCCGTCGATCTCGAAGGTGGTGCCGTTCGAGGCGACGTCGTCATACGGAGCGGAGACCTTGATGCTGCAGTCGATTCCGCCATCCTCGGGCACGGAGATGATCCCCTGATTGCTGTAGGCGGTCACCTCGCCGGTGAGCATGTTCTGCGTACCGCCCACCGAGATGCCCGGGCCGCCGGCCTGCGGGGAGCAGCTCAACGTCACCCCCAGATACATGGAGCGTCCACCGCTGCCCTCGGGCTTGGTGCTCTCCAGGTCCATGGTCACCACGTAGTCGGTGCCGGCCTCCGCCCAGAAGGTGCCCTGGGCGAAGCGGCCCTCCTCGGGAACCGTGAGCGTGACGTCGTCGACGCGGGAGTAGGGGGCGGGGGTGTACGGCGGCGGGGTGGTGGTCGGTGCGGCCGGCGGTGCCTGCTCGGCGTCGTCGGGGTCGTCCTGCCCGGGCAGCACCGCCACGGCGAGGACCACGGCGAGCATGAGCAGCAGCGCCCCCGCGAGGAGCCACGACCGCCGGCGAGGCGTCCCGGAGGAGTTGTCGTCGTTCATCGCCGCCCTTCGAAGGTGTGGTGCGCTCGCCATCGCCGCACCTCATGAGCAACCGTACCGGCCGATGGACGCTCTAGACTTGGCCCGTTCCCGCTCCCCGCCCGGAGGTTGCTCGTGCTCGATCCGCTGACGTCCCGCCTCTGCGCCGTAAGGAAGGGGCTCTGGCATCTGCGCCACGGCGGCGTCGCCGAGTTCCGGCTGTGGTGGAGCCGGCAGGAGTCCCGTCGGGCCAAGCCCTCGCAGCTGTCGAACACCCCGGCATCCGGGACGGGCGGGAAGAGGCCCGTCGTGGTCCGGAACTCGGATCTGGCGCGAGAGGGCTTCCCGCTGCCGGAGATGCGCAGCGAACCCGAGTAC
>JAAZLF010000491.1 GCA_012799425.1 Actinomycetales bacterium
CCCGCCGAGGATGCAGCCGATCGCGGCCGGGTTCTCCTCCTTGATCGCGGCGATGTCCAGGCCCAGCTGGAAGCCGGGACGGCGCCACGGCACCCACACCACCGTCTCGCCGAAGCATTCGCGGGTCAGGCGCTCGCCGTCGGCCGCGGTCGCGAGAGCGATCCCCGCATCGGGGTGCAGATGGTCCACGTGCGCGGCGTCGACCAGGGCGTGCATCGCGGTGTCGATCGACGGTGCGGCCCCGCCCTTGCCATGCAGGCAGTAGTCGAAGGCGGCGACCATCTCGTCCTCGCGGTCCACCCCGGGGTAGACCTCCTTCAGAGCCCGCACGCGGTCCAGGCGCAGCACTGCGAGGCCCTTCTCCTCGAGGGTGCCGAGGTCGCCGCCCGAGCCCTTGACCCACAGCAGCTCGGTTTCCTCGCCGGTGACCGGATCGGTCGCGGAGCCCTTGGCGGAGGTGTTGCCGCCGGCGTAGTTGGTGTTCTTCGGATCGGAGCCCAGAGCGTTGGAGCGCTCCAGCAGGGCGGCGACCGTTTCATGCGTGACGCTCATGCTCAGGCTCCCCATCCCATCTGGTTCCCGCCCACGCGCTCGGCGGCGATCTTCTGCTCATAGCCGCTCTTGCGGAACGCGGCGAAGGGATCGGCGGGCAGGCCCCGCTCCTCCCGGAAGGCCGCGAGCGCCGGGCGCACATCGGTCCAGAACGCATCCATCAGGATCTCGTGCGCGAGCAGCACATCGGTGTCCTCCTGCGCCGCGGCGAGGGCCTCGCGGTCCACCAGCAGCGCCTTGGCGAGGGTCTCCTGCACGTTCAGCACCGAACGGATCTGGCCCTGGATCTTCGACTCGAGGTTGTGGCACTGATCGAGCATGAAGTTCACCCCGGCGGCCGGGCGGTGCGCATCCTGCTGCACGATCTCGAACAGGATCCGGAACAGCTGGAACGGATCCGCGGCGCCCACGATCAGGTCATCGTCCGCGTAGTTGCGGGAGTTGAAGTCGAAGGCGCCCAGGCGGTTCTGACGCAGCAGCTGGGCCACGATGAACTCGATGTTCGTGCCGGGGGCGTGGTGGCCGGTGTCGAGCACCACCTGCGCCTTCTCGCCGAGGGCCAGGCAGTGCAGCAGGCTCGTGCCCCAGTCCGGCACATCGGTGTGGTAGAACGCCGGCTCGAAGAACTTGTACTCGAGCACGAGGCGCTCATCGTCCCCGAGGCCCGCGTAGATCTCCTGCAGCGATTCCGCCAGGCGGTCCTGGCGGGCGCGGATCGAGTCCTGGCCGGCGTAGTTGGTGCCGTCGGCCAGCCAGATCTTCATCTCCTTCGAGCCGGTGGCGCGCATGACGTCGATGCACTCGAGGTGATGGTCGATCGCCCGGCGGCGGATGGTCTTGTCGCCGTGGGTGAGGGAGCCGAACTTGTACTCGTCATCCTGGAAGGTGTTGGAGTTGATCATCCCCAGCGTCATGCCCTGCTCGGCGGCGTACTCGCGCAGCGCCCCGAAATCCTCGACCCGGTCCCAGGGGTAGTGCAGGGACACGCGCGGGGCCGAGCCGGTGAAGGCGTGGGTCTGTGCGGCGTCCGCGATCTTCTCGAAGGGATCGCGCGGGGTGCCGGGGGTGCCGAACACCTTGAAGCGGGTGCCGGAGTTCCCGTAGCCCCAGCTGGGGACCTCGATCGTGAACTCGGCGAGATCGCGTGCGATCTCGGCGGGGAAGGCGGTGGGTGTGGTCACGGGTGCTCCTTCGGCAGGTGCTGTGGGGGCGGGTGTGCGCCGACCGCTGCGCGGAGATGAGCGGTGGGCGTCCTTGCAGCCGCGGGCATCGGCCCCTCGATGTTTGAAACGACTCAACCGAGCGTAGCACGCGGCGCCCCGCTCCGGGGTGCTCAGCGGGGCGCGGAGCCGGGCCGACGGGGTCAGCGCCGCGGGGCGCGCTCCGGTGCCGGGCCGGTCGACTCCCGCCAGACGACCTCCGTGATCGAGGGCTGGTCCATCGAGGGCCCCTCGCCCCGCATCACGCGCAGCAGCTCCTCGAGCAGCTCGACCCCGTGTCGGCGGTGGTCGATGCGCACGGTGGTCAGGGAGGGGCGCATCCACGAGCCCAGCGGCAGATCGTCCCACCCGGTCACGCTGAGCTCCTCGGGCACCCGCCAGCCGCGCTCTGCCGCTCCCCGAATCGCCCCTGCGGCCAGCAGGTCGTCGTCGGCCAGGACTGCGGTGATGCCGGAGCTCGCCGGCAGCTCGGTCACCGCGCGACGCGCGAGCTCGGGGTCCCAGCCGCATTCGCTCACCGCCCCCGTCGGCAGGTCCAGCTGGTCGACCGTGCGCTGGAACGCCTCGCGGCGTCGCCGGGAGGAGGGGTGGCCGTGATCGCCGCTGAGGTGCAGCAGCTCGCGGTGACCGAGCTCGGCGAGCCGCGTGACCAGCTCCGTCATGCGGTGCGCCTCCGAGAGGGGGCCGACGCCGCGCAGCTTCCGGTCGTATACGGGCGCCGAGACGATGGGGGTGGTGCCCGCGCGCTGACGTTCCGCCTCGGGGAGATCGGTGAGGGAGAGGACCGCTTCGTACAGCCCGGAGTCGGCGAGCTGCCCGACGCGTTCCCCCAGCCGCTCCCCGGCGGGCAGGGTCACCACCTCCACCCCGAAGCCGGCCGCCTGTGCGGCCTCGTTCGCCCCTCCGAGCAGCTCGAGCGAATGGCGGACGTCCCCGGCGGGCAGGACCAGCGCGAGACGGCCGGTCGAGCGGTTCCGCATCGCCCGGGCGACGAGGTTCGGGCGGTAGTCCAGCTGGGCGACAGCCTGGTCGATGTGTGCGGCGAGCATCGGCGAGACCGTGGGGTCGCGGCGCAGCCGCCTCGAGACCGTCTGGTGGGAGACGCCCGCGAGCCGGGCGACGTCGCGGATCGTGGGGCGGCGGACAGACGTCATGCGAACTCCTCAGATGCCTCGCCTCGGCGGCGGCCGTGCCGCTCGGGGCGTCGGTGATGTCGGCGCCAGGTCACGATCTCACAACGGGTGACCGTTCATCGCAGTTCCCGGCGGACCATCCCGAGTGACAGCTTCGCGCCCGACGACCCGACTCTGCCCGAGGGCCCGGAGTGGCCTGCTTCCCTGGTCAACGCGCCCGGCCTCCCGCCGGGGCGGCGCGCCGGGAGCGCCCTGCCCCGCGCAGAGTGAACGGTCACTCGAGGGTTGCCCCATGGGCCGTCCGCAGGGGCTGCGAGGGCAGTGAAGGAAAGCGGTTGACAGTGCGCGATGGAACGATTCAAACTGGCGGCGATCGCGTCGTGCAGGGCTCGGGTGACGGGTCCGGAGGAAAATCCAGGGAAGACCAGGGAGAGGTGGTGCGCCAGATGACAACGTTGTACAGCTCGCCTCTGTCCCGCCCGGAGCACGTCGAGGACTGGATCGCCGAGGGCCCCATGGTGACCTCGTTCCCCGCCGGCAGGCTCCGCCTCGAGAGCGCGGCCGATCCCGCCGAGGGGCAGGCGGCGAACTTCGTGGCCTGGTTGCCGGTCCATCACGAGGGCGATGTGCGCATCTCCTGGGACTTCCGCCCCCTGCGCGAGCCCGGCCTCGCCATGATCTTCTGGGCGGCGCAGGCCCGCGGCGGCGGCTCGCTCCACGACCCCGCCCTGCCGTCCCGCACGGGCGAGTACGAGCAGTACCACTCCGGCGCGATCGACGCCTACCACCTCTCCTACTTCCGCCGCATGTGGCCCACCGAGCGCAGCCTGCACACCTGCAACGTGCGCAAGAGCCACGGGTTCCACCTCGTGGCCCAGGGAGCCGACCCGCTGCCGGCGGTGCTCGATATGGACCGCGAGTACCGCCTCTGCCTCACCTGGCAGGGCAGCGCCGTGACGTTCACGATCGATGACATCCCGTGCCTGACCTGGAACGACGACGGCAGTGTGGGCGGTCCCGCCCGCCGCGGCGGCGCGATCGGGCTGCGCCAGATGGCGCCGCTGATCGCCGAGTACTCGAACCTGCGGATCGAGGCCCTCTGATGGGCCGGGCCGCGCATGCGCTCTCCAGCGGGATGGACCTCGTCCTGCGCGCCCTCGTGCTCCAGGCCATCTGGCTGGCAGGCACGCTCGCCGGCGGG
>JAAZLF010000492.1 GCA_012799425.1 Actinomycetales bacterium
CCGCACCGAGGCCAACCCTCTCCATCCCCAGCAGCCGAGCGGCGAGCTCGGTGTCGAAGAGCGAGCCGGGATGCAGCCCCAGCTGGGCGAGGCTGGGCAGGTCCTGGCCCGCGGCGTGCAGCACCCATTCGCGGGAGTTCAGCAGTGTGATCAGCGAGCCGGGCATCGGGAAAGCCAGGGGATCGACCAGGGCCGTCCCGGCGGCCTCGGTGCGCAGCTGCACCAGGTAGGCGCGTGAGCTGTAGCGGTAGCTCGAGGCACGCTCGGCGTCCACCGAGACGGGCTCATCGGGGGCGGCGGCCGCCGCTTCGCACCACGCGAGCATGGGCTGGAGCCGGTCGATCACGGGGACCAGCCCGTCCCGCGGTGCCGTCAGGTCGGTGATCTCTGGGGAGTCGGTCACCGGGCGTCACCGGTCTCCTCCGGGCGCGGCGCCCTCGCATGGTGGGTGGGGGCGATCGGCGCGATGCGGGGAGGGGCCGGGGGCAGGCCACCGGCGGCCGCCAGCATCGCGGTCCAGGCCGCGAAGTGGGGTGCCAGGTCGATCTCCGTCTCCTCGGAAGGGCTGCCGTGTGCCTGGTCGGGATCGGACGGCTCCAGGGACTCAGGCAGCTCGGGGGGCTCGGGGGTCCATGACACCCGCATCTCGACGTCCACCGTCGAGGGGCGTGAGGCGAGCGCGCCGTAGGACTGCGAGACCACTCGTGTGGCGGTGCATCCGAGCTCCCGCGCCTCGGCCTCGTGCATCTCGAGCGATTCGGTGACCCAGGACCAGGCCACGTCGCCGAGCATCGACTCGATCGCGAACTCCGCCTCGAGCTGAGCCTGGACCAGGGCGACCATGCGGTACGTGCCGTCCCAGGAGTCCTGGCCGGCGGGATCGTGCAGGATCACCAGGCGTCCGGAGGCGAGCTCGTCGTCGTGCACCAGTATCTCCCCGGTGCACGCCCAGGTCGAGGGAGCCATCCTCGACGGCGCGGGGATGGTGCGCCAGGTGAACTCTGGGCGCTGTGGGGCGCTGGTCATGGCGTCGACGGCGGCACGGAAGGTGTCGTCGCCGGAGCGGATTCGATGGACGGACACGCAGGGAGGTTATCCGTGCGGTGCGCGTGCGTCGGTCAGGCGCGCCGTGGTCCCGCCCGGCGGCGGCCGGTTCAGGGGCGGTGGCCCGCCTCTGGTGCGGTGTCATCGCTGTGGACGAGGCTGATGGAGTTGATGCAGTAGCGCTGATCGGTCGGGGTGGGGAACCCCTCTCCCTCGAACACATGCCCGAGATGGGAGCCGCACGCCGCGCAGCGCACCTCGATGCGGCGCATCCCCAGGGAGGTGTCCTCGAGCAGCTCGACCGCGTCCGAGTCACGCGGCGCATAGAACGCGGGCCAGCCGCAATGGGCGTCGAACTGGGTGGAGGCGGTGAAGAGCTCAGCGCCGCATCCCTTGCACGCGTAGGTGCCTGCGGGACGCACCTCCTCGTACTCACCCGTGCCGGGGCGCTCGGTGCCGCCCTGGCGGAGCACCTGGTACTCAGCGGGGGAGAGACGCTCGCGCCATTCCAGATCGCTGATCGACAGGGGGTAGGGGCGGGCGCCGATGGGGTCGGTGGACATCAGTGAGCCTCCGATTCTGCGGCGCCGGCCGGGCGCCGCTCGCGCGAGCGGGGGACCGCTCGTCAAGGGGTGGGGAACGACGTGTTCACAGACTCGATCCTAGCCCGCGGTTAAGATGCGCGGTATGACGCGCGACCTCCCCTGGACCCGCCCGGCGACCGCTTCCCCGGACCGTTTCCGGCCGCGGCCGTATCGTCCTGATCTGGCTCGATGGCCGGAGGTCGCGATGTACGGGGCGGCTGGAGCGGCCGCGATGTTCGCGCTCAGCGGAGGTCTGCTGACGGTCGGCGCCCGGGTGATGGCCCGCCTGCCCCTGGTGCCCCGGGAGAGCCTGCGGGGCCGGCCCGACGTGACGGTGCGCGCGGTGCATCCCGGTC
>JAAZLF010000493.1 GCA_012799425.1 Actinomycetales bacterium
CTTCGGCGGGTACAGCGGGAGCGCGGGCGGCTCCGGCGGCTATGGCTCGCAGCGGGGACCCTCGTTCAGCGGCGGCATCGGCGGGGGCCGCAGCGACGTCAAGCGCCCGAGCTTCGGCTCCGGTCGCAAGGCCACCCCGACCGAGAAGCTGCCCCAGCTCGCCGTCGGCGACCGCATCACCCACGACTCCTTCGGGATGGGCACTGTCACCGAGGTCGCCGGTCAGGGCGACAAGACCCAGATCGAGGTGCAGTTCAAGGCACCGCACGGCACCAAGCGACTGGTGCTGCGGTACGCCGCGGTCACCAAGCTCTGAGACCGCCGCAGCCGGATCAGCCGGGCACCACCAGCTCCACCTCGATGCCCTCCGGGTCCTCGGCGTACCAGGCCACATGGTCCTGTCCGCCGGCATGCGGGTAGAGCTCGCTGAACAGCTCGCGCCAGCCGTGCGCCGCGGCCTCGGCGCGGATCGCCTCGAGCGCGGCGCGGTCCTGGACGCGCAGCGCGAGATGGTTCATGCCCGGGGCCCGCCGCTCGGAGCGGGTCCCGAGCCCGTCGGGCGACTGCTCGAGAACGATGTAGCTGCCGTCCCCGTGGCGCCAGATCCGGCCCTGCTCCCAGCCCTCCACCCGCTCGGCGATCCAGCCGAGGGAGGTCATCAGCCAGTGCCATGCGGGCTCGGCGCTGGCCAGATCCGCCGTCCACAGCTCGAGGTGGTGCAGGCCGGAGCGGTGCGGCGGTGTCGTCATGATCCGACCGTACTCGCAGAACGGTCCCTCAGCGCGTCACCGTGATCAGCGCCCGCGCCCCGCGCTCCATCTCGACGAAGGAGTGGTTCACGGCGGTGTAGGTGCCGGGCTCGTCGAAGACCAGCTCGACGAATCCGCCCTGCGCCGAGGCGAGGTCCAGGGCCTGGGAGCCGCCGCGGTTCTCGTTGCCCGGGCGCAGCAGGTACTCGCCCTCCTTGAACACGGTGTCGAACACCCCGCCCACCACGTGGAAGGAGAGCCCGCGCGAGGGACCGGCCGCAAGCACCCACAGGCGCACCCGTTCTCCGACCCGCGCCTCGAGCGGGGCATGCACGTACTGGTTGGCGTGCCCGTTGAAGACCGTCAGGTCCGGGCGCTCGGCCGCGATCTTCGCGGGGCTCACGGGGAGCGCCTCGCCCTCGGCCGCCTCCTCGGCACCGGCGGCGCCCGGGGGCACGAGGTAGTGCTCGGACTGGACCAGCACGTATTCGCGGTCCACCTCCGCCAGACCCGCAGGCGGTACGATCAGCGCCCCCACCATCCCGGCGGCCAGGTGCACGCTCATCGGCATGGTCGAGCAGTGGTAGAGCCAGATGCCCGCATGCTCGGTGGTGATCGAATACTCGAGGCTCTCGCCCGGAGGGATCGTGCGCATCACCTCGTCCGGCGAGACGGTGCCGGCGTGCAGGTCCAGCGAGTGGCCCATCGTGCCGTGGTTGACCAGGTCCACGGTGAGGCGAGCACCGAGCTCGGACCGCAGCACCGGGCCCACCACGGTGCCGTCGAACGTCATCGCCTGCATCTGCACGCCGGGGGCGATCTCGGCGGAGACCTCGGAGATCTCGAGGCTCAGGCGCTGATCCTCGCCTGCGCTCGCGGGCAGCAGCGCCTCGCGCACTCGGTGGTCCGAGCCCGGAGGCTGCTGCAGATCTGCCCGGACGCGGGCGAGCTCCTCGGCGGCAGGAGCGGCGTCCCGCGCGGAGTCATGACCGGTGTGCGCAGAGCCCACAGCGCTGACCCGCAGAGTCATCCCCATGGACCGGTGCCCCACGATCGAGCACCAGCCCTCCAGATCATGTCCGATCACCCCGGCCTCCACCGTGATGTTCTGGCCGGGCTGCAGCCGGCCCGAGGAGACGCCGCTGGCGAGCACCAGATCATGCACGTCGTAGGGGTCGTCATTGCGCAGCTCGATCACCAGCTCGTCCCCGGCGGGGACCTCGAGAAGATCGGGGGAGAAGCGCATCTCGGCCATGCTCACCTCGATCGTGGTCGTCGATCCGGTGGGCGTGATCGTGCCGGCGCCCGACCCGGCGCCGTCGCCGTCGGGGATCGAGCCCTGCGCGCGGTCCAGAGCGGAGCCGAGCGCGGTCACCCCGAGCACCGCACCCAGGCCCAGCAGCCCACCGGTCAGGGCACGCCGGTCCATGGTCTCCGCGCGGTGCGGTGCGGGCGCCGCGGGGGAGGGGCCGGCGGCCGCGGGGTCACCGTCCTGGACCGCGGTGCCGGTGGCGGCCGACGGCGGCGGGCCCACGGGGAGCGTGCCCGGGCCCGGCGACGGGGCCGCGCTCCCGCCCTGCGGGGGGCCCGCCGGGTCCGTCGCGGCCCGGCGGGAGGGCATGGGCAGCTCGACTCCTCGCAGTCGGATGCTGGCCCGGACCGCCAGGCCCATCAGCACCGGGAAGCACGCCAGCACGGCGAAGGCCAGCAGCGACAGCACCACCCTCGACAAGGAGCCGAAGGCGGTGACGTCAGCCGTGCCGAGCGTGAGCGCGGAGAACAGCGCCGCGGAGGTGCCGGAACCGATCTCGGCGAGCACCCACAGCGCCAGAGCGAGGTTGTAGGTGACCACTCGCAGCACCGCGAAGCGGCTCATGATCCCCAGCGCCGCCTTCGTCGATCGTGGGCCGCCGCGCATCGTCACCGGCAGCAGATAGCTCATCGCCCCCAGCAGGACCTGCAGCAGGAAGCCGGCCACCAGCGGCACCGTGAGCTGCTGGACATCGGCCGCGACGAGCGAGCTGGCGAGCTGTTCATCGGCAGAGCGCCACCACAACAACAGCAGACCGACCACGGTCATCGCGAACCAGCTGACGCCGGCGGCGATCGACAGCACCGGGAACAGCGGCAGCGGCACCCTGCGCTCCTGACGGGATGCGCGGACGCTGACCCGCAGCAGCGTCGTCGCGACCCAGGCGAACGAGCCGAGATACGCCAGGAGGAAGGCGCAGCCCAGCAGCCTCGAGCCGAACAGCGCCCCTGCGCTCGCGCCCAGCACAGACAGGAACATCCCCAGCAGGCCACCGGCCGAGCGTCGTGCGGCGACCATCTCGATCCGGGTGCGCAGCACCGTGGGCCACAGCGTCAGGAGGGTGCCGGTGACCGTGATCCCCACGAACCCCAGGATGTTCACCACCTGGTGCGCCAGCAGCAGCCGTCCCTGCCAGGGCTCGCCCGGGCTGAACGCCATCACCGCGCCGAGAGTCGCACCGAGAGGGAGCAGACAGGCCGCACCGATGTATGCCTTCACGGTGAACTCGAAACGTGGCGCCAGCGCCGCTCTGACCTGGGCACCGAGCGCTGCCGCGTACCAGACCAGCGCGGCGGAGACCATGAGGGCTCCCAGCACCACCACCCACGGCCATGAAGGCAGCATGCCGAGGATCGTCACCATCACGCCCAGGGTCAGCAGGCGGAGGCGGGCGAGCTGGCGTGGCCGCGACTCCTCGCCCAGCCGGGTCTTCAGCAGGGCTTCGGTGAAATGCTGGCCCCACACCATGATCGAGGTGGTGATCAGCCCCAGCGTCACCATGTGCACCAGCAGCCAGCGGGACTGCGGGATCCACTGGTGGACGAGCACCACCACGATCAGGGCGAGCATCCACAGCGAGACCGGTCGAGAGGCGCGACGATGCCAGGACCCGCGGCCCGTCGGAGCCGAGGGGCGTGCGGAACCGCGCGAAACGACGGAGGGCTGGGAGGACTCGGGCATGACCACCTCGGCAGGGGGCTCGGCCGGCTCGGTGGGTCCGGTCGGGCCAGGGCAGGGACCTCCCCAGCCTAGAACCGCCCCGCGCAGGAGCGGCGGCGAAGGTCCCCGGGACGCAGAGGCGGTCCCGCGCGGAGGCGATCAGCCCTGCGGGTCGACCGGATCCTCCCTCGCCTGACGAGCACGCCTCCACTGCGCGTAGACGCCGCCGCCGAAGCTGATCGCCACGATCACGCCCACGATGATCAGCACGGTCGTGAACGGGATCGGGATCCCTGCCGCTGCGAGCACGCCCCAGATGATGAACAGGGACAGCCCGATCATGAGCGCGTCGCGCAGCGCGCGCAGGATCCTCGGGCCGAGGTTCGCCGCACCCACCCGTCGGCTGGCGACGGTGTAGTACGCGGCGGCGTCCTTGCGCAGCCGGTCCCCGTCGATCGTCGGCCTCTGCGCGGTCGCGGTGCGCGTGCGGTCGTCCTCTGGACGCCGCCGGGAGCTCCCGGCGGACTCGCGGCCCCCGGCAGGCTCTGGCCTCTCGACTCGTTCGGGATCCGCGGGCCGTCGGCCCTCCTCCCCCTCGCGCGGCGCGGCGTCGCGACGGTGCTCCCCGTCGGGACGGTCGTCCTCGCGCCTGCCCTCCTCGATCGCCCGCCCGGCGGCGCGCACGTAGTCACCGGCGCGGCCGGAGGCGCGCTTGGCGGCATCCCGTGCCTCGGGAGCCTGCTTGCGGGCGGTGTTCCGTGCGGCCTTCGCGTAGGTCCTCCAGTCGGCCATGACCTCTCCTCGCCTCAGCGGTCCTCGTCGCGACGCTCGTACGAGCCGCGACGCTCGCGGGGACCCGGATCGTACCGGCGGTCGCCCCGCCTGTCGTCCTCGCGGAAACGGATATCCCCACCGCCGCGGGTCTCCCGCTGCGGGCGGGGGTTCCTCGCGCGGTAGTCGTTGTAATAGGACAGCCCGACGTTCAGCGCCAGCGTGATGCCCACGGACAGGGCGAAGCCGGCGAAGGTCGAGCGGACCCCGACCAGCCGCAGCACGATGAACAGCACACCGATCGCGATCACGCTGAACCCGATGTGCTCACGCACGCGCTGGACCAGGCCGCGGGGTCGTCGATTCATCCCGCCATCGTAGTCGCGGCACCTGGGCGGGGCTCGCAGGTCGACAGGAGGCCCCGGGCCCCGGGCGTCGGGCGTCGGGCGCCGGGACGACGGTCGTGCGCGGCACGGCCCGCGGCGAGTGAGACTGCCCGCACACCGGCCCCGGTGTCACGCGGGGCGCCGGGGAAGCGATACCCTGGCGATGTTCCCAGGGGTGGCATCGAGGCCAGTGCGGCCTGCCGCCCACTGCCGACATCGAGAGGAAATGCACCCCGTGGACCTGTATGAGTACCAGGCCCGCGATC
>JAAZLF010000494.1 GCA_012799425.1 Actinomycetales bacterium
GCCGCCATGATCGGTGGCGCGGGCGGCACCGTCGCCGAGATCCCCGGCGGGGTGCTCGGGCGCAGCAGCGGCACCGTCGCAGCGGTGACCGAGGCAGCGGGCGAGGATCCCGCCGTGGGCGTGCTGGCGCTGGGCGAGAGCTTCGGACCTCCCGACGCCTTCCCGCAGGCGCTCGCGCGCACGGCCGGGGCTGCGGAGCTGCCTGGCGGCGGGACCACGGTGTTCCCCGGGCGGAGGATGATCGCCGCCTACGGCTCCCCCGGCGTCCCCTCCCTCGGGATCCTCGGCGAGCAGGGGCTCGAGGAGTCCATCGCACGGGTCCAGGAGCTCGCCGCGGAGTACGAGGGGCTCAGCGAGGAGCCGATCATCCCCGCCCTCGAGATCATCACCACGATCGCCTCCTCGGAACCGGGGGCGGACGGCGACCACTCCCGTGAGCTGCCCGCCGAGCAGCTGCGGGAATGGGTCGATGCCGCCGGTGGGGCGGGCGTGTACGTGGTGCTGGACCTCCAGCCCGGCACCACGGACTTCCTCACCCAGGCGAGGCTGTACGAGGACCTGCTGCGGGAGCCCCACGTGGGGCTGGCGCTCGATCCCGAGTGGCGGCTCGAGCCCGGACAGAAGCATCTCGAGCAGATCGGCTCGGTCGCTGCGGAGGAGGTCAACGAGGTCTCGGGCTGGCTCGCGGATCTCACCGCCGAGGCGGGGCTGCCGCAGAAGCTGCTGATCCTCCACCAGTTCAGCCTCTCGATGATCCGCGACCGGCAGAACGTGGACACCTCGCGCCCGGAGCTCGCGATCGCCCTGCACGCCGACGGCCACGGGGCGCCTGACGACAAGCTCGGCACCTTCCGCGTCCTGCAGCAGGATCTGCCCGAGGGGATCGTCATGGCGTGGAAGAACTTCTACGACGAGGACTCCCCGCTGTTCACGCCGGAGCAGACCTACGAGGTCGAGCCGCGGCCCTGGTTCGTGTCGTACCAGTGACCGGTGCGCCGGGTGTGCTGGCGAGCCGGCGTGCTGGTGAGCCGGCTCGCGGCGACCTCATGCTGCCCGCCCATTCCCTGATCGAGCCCTGACGGACATCACTGCCTATTCGTTCACCGTTCACCTGGAAACGCTCGTCAGAATTCCTCCACACCGAATGTTCTCCACAATCACGCCACAGCTCGCACGACTCACCGGGATGCTGACCACGCCCCTGCATCACCGCGTTCACCAGCACGAACACCCCTGGTCAGTTGCACTTGGCGCACCCTGCCACCCTTCGCGCTTTTCCTCCACACGGCATCCCTATCCACATTTATTTACCTACCCTGGCGCGCCACGATTCAGCCCCGTAGGCTCGAGGACATCACACATTTCTCTGGGTTCCGCGGGAGGGGGCGTCATGCCGTTGCTCGACGAGGCACGGCCCTCGGTCTCGACCCTCATCCCGCCAAGCCCTGCGCCGAGCGCACTCTCTCGACACAGACCGCGGTCCCGGCCGCCGAAGCGGGAGCTGGAGCCACCGCGAAGAACGGTCCACGCCCGCACACCGCTGACTGCGGAGAGGTTCATCGACCGCGCGGACGTCGCGCCCGGCTCCCTCGAAGCCGATATCTCCCGAGAGCTGTTCGCCACCCACCACGAGGAGTCGCGCCGCTATGCACAACGCCTCCGGAGGCTCGCGATGCTCTGGGACGACTCCTGCGAGGAGGGGGACACCTACGCGATCCTCGTCGCCGATGCCCGCCGGATCACCCTGGCCCAGGCTCGCACCGAGCTGCGGGATGCCTGCACTGCCGTGACGGATCTGCCCCGCACCCTCTCCCGTCTCGAGGCCGGGCATCTCCCGGTCACCTGGTTCGAGCAGCTCCTGCGCCGCATCCGCCGCCTCACCCCGGAGCAGCGCCGCCAGCTCGATGACAGGGTCGCGGACTGGGACCTGGAGAACATCCGCAGCGATCGCTTCTCCCGTGAGCTGGGGATGCTGATCACCTGGTTCGGCTCGCAGGCCGCCCAGGGGACGCCCGCCGAACAGCGCGACGTCGCTCTCGAGACGGGCCCCGAGCATGACGGCACGGCACGCCTGTCGATCACGGGCCCCGTCCACGAGATCCTGGACCTCTCCCACCGGCTCGACGCCGCCGCGCGCGCCGTGCAGAGAGATCAGCGCCATGCACTCGAGGAGGGCCGACCCGTCCCCTTCGACATCGACGGCGATGCCGCCCGCGACGGCCACCCGCTGACCCTCGCGGCCCTGCGCTACGCGATCCTGACCCGCACCATGCTCGACACCGCGGGCATCGACGTGCCCGGCAGCAGGATGCGGCTGAACGTCGTCGTGCCCGTGATGACTCTGCTGGGCGAGTCGGAGGCTCCGGGCACGATCGACGGGACGATCCCGCTGCCCGCACCGATGGCCCGACACCTCGCCGCCGGCGAAGCCACCTGGTACCGGATCCTCGCCGATCCGTCAGACGGAGCATTCCTGCCGCTGCCGCCCGGGCGCTACTCGCCCACCCCGGCCATGCAGGAGCATCTGAGACTGCTCGATCCGGTCTGCGCCCTGCCCGGCTGCACCAGGAACGTCTGCACCGTCGGCGAGGCGGACCACATCGAAGAATACGATCACGCGAATCCCGCACGCGGCGGCCCGACCTCGCTGGAGAACCTCCATCGATTGTGCTGGAAGCACCACGATATGAAGACCCGCGGGCTGCTCGATCCCGTGCGCGAACCGGATGGGAGCACCACCTGGTCCATCGACGGTCTCGCGCGCGTGAACGCACCACAGAACCGTGACCTGGTCACACCGCTGATCGCAGAGTCTCTCCAGCGCTCCTGGGAGACCTACGAGGATATGCTCGCGTGGGAGGAGGGCCGCCGTCGCGGGTTCCTCCAGGACGCCGAGCCCCGCGCCGACGCGGAGCAGATCCCGGACCCACCGTTCTGACCAGTCCCCCGAGCCCCCGCCTCACCGCACGAGCCGCCGCATCCCGATGGGGAAGGCCCCGACCCGGCCGCGGAGCGCGGGTGGGGCGGGGCCTTCCTGAGGCGTCGAGCCGGCAGCGCGCAGCTCAGGCGTCGATCACCACGGCCTGGACGGCCGGCTCACGCCGGTAGATGCGGCGCAGGTAGCCGCTGACGGTGTCGACGATCTGCTTCTCGATCTCGCCGATGTCATCGACCTTGTCCTGCTTGGCGCGGGTGAGCGCCTTGGTGACCTGGTTCTGTGCGCCGTCGAAGGTGCGCTTGTCGTACACGAAGCCCTTGGTCAGGAACTCGACCGGCTCGACGGGCCGGTAGGTGTCCGGGTCGATCAGGGCCACGACGGTGACGACGCCGCCGCCGCTGAGCAGCAGACGCTCGGCGAGGGTGTCCTCGGTGGCCGCGCCGATGGTCTGACCATCGACGTAGACCAGGCCCGCCTCGACCTTGCCGGAGATCTTCGCGTGACCGTCGATCAGATCAACGGTCATGCCGTCCTGCGCGACGACGATGTGATCCTCCGGCACACCGGTGCGGCGGGCCAGCTCGGCGTTGGCATGCAGGTGCTTGGACTCGCCGTGCACCGGCATGACGTTCTTCGGCCGCACGATGTTGTAGCAGTACACCAGCTCGCCGGCGCTCGCGTGGCCGGAGACGTGCACCTTCGCGTTGCCCTTGTGGACGATGTTCGCGCCCAGATCGGTGAGCTTGTTGATGATCCCGTAGATGGCGTTCTCGTTGCCGGGGATCAGCGAGGAGGCCATCAGCACGGTGTCACCCTCGCCCACCTGGATCTGGTGGTCGCCGTTGGCCATGCGGGCGAGCGCCGCCATCGGCTCGCCCTGCGAACCGGTGCAGACCAGCGTGATCTTGTGATCGGGCATCGACTGGATCTTGCGGAAGTCCACGACCAGGCCCTTGGGGATGTTCAGGTAGCCCAGGTCGCTGGCGATCTTCATGTTGCGCACCATCGAGCGGCCCACGAAGGCGACCTTGCGGCCGTTGGCGTGCGCGGCGTCGAGCACCTGCTGAATGCGGTGCACGTGGCTGGCGAAGCTCGAGACGATGACCCGGCGCGGCGAGGTCTGGAACACCTGATCGATCGCGGGGATGAGGTCCTTCTCCGACATCGTGAAGCCGGGGACCTCGGCGTTGGTGGAGTCGGTGAGGAACAGGTCCACACCCTCCTCGCCCAGCCGCGCGAAGGAGCGCAGATCGGTGATGCGACCGTCCAGCGGGAACTGGTCCATCTTGA
>JAAZLF010000495.1 GCA_012799425.1 Actinomycetales bacterium
AGCTCGCGACCAGCCTGCCGGTGCGCACGCTGTCGAAGCCCGGTCGGATGGCGCAGGAGTTCCGTACCGTCTGGCGCAGCCGGCGGGGTCGCTGAGCCGGGACCGTGCGGCGCTGCGCCGGGGGCTCAGCCGCGCCGGGAGATGCCGTACCGGTGCGAGGTGTCGCGGGCCAGTCCCAGCGAGATCTGCGCCTGCCACAGGCTGAGCCGATCCAGCACCGCGAACCCGGCATGCGAGCCGGGCACGGTGCGCACCCGGGCGCCGTGCTCCACCGCGGTGAGCACCTCGTCGAACCGGTCCGGTCCGGGGCGGGGCGGGGCAGCCGGGGCCTGCCCGTCCAGTGTGCGGCGCAGCACCTCCCGCCGCAGCAGGCGAGGGCTCTGCATCCCGGTGAGGGTGGATCTGTCGATGTTGCGCAGCCCCTCCTCACGCACCTCCTTGACCGAATCGGTCAGGGCGATCACGGGCACCACGGCATCGACGTCCGCGCCGAGCGCCGAGACCACCTCGTGGATGACCGACGCCGGGGTGAGGGCGCGCTCCGCATCATGCAGCAGCAGGAGCTCGTCATCGACGTGATCGAGCACGGCACGGAGCGCGGCGGAGCGTCCTCCCTCGACTGCGAGCACCGGTGGCCGGGGCCCCAGCACGTCACGCAGCTGTGGGGCGGCGTCGCGCTCTGCGACGATCAGCGGATCCCGCAGGCGGAGATCCTCGATGGTGCCGAGCAGCCGGGTGATCAGCCGCGAGCCGCCGAGCATCTCGAGGCAGGGCGTGGCCGTGTCCCGGGAGATGCCCGGAGCGGGCGGGGCCAGGGCGAGGACGACGGGTCGCACAGCGACGCCGATCGGGGCGGACGACACGTGAGGGGCGGGGCTCAGGAGGCGAGGACCTCGTCGAGGATCGACTCGGCGTCGGCCTCGTCGGTCTTCTCCGCCAGCGCGAGCTCGGAGACGAGGATCTGGCGGGCCTTGGCGAGCATGCGCTTCTCGCCGGCGGAGAGCCCGCGATCCTGGTCGCGGCGCCACAGGTCGCGCACGACCTCGGCGACCTTCTTGACATCGCCGGAGGCCAGCTTCTCGACGTTCGCCTTGTAGCGGCGGGACCAGTTGGTGGGCTCCTCCGTGTACGGCTGACGCAGCACCTCGAAGACCTCCTCGAGGCCCTCCTTGTCGACGACGTCGCGCACGCCGACGAGGTCGACGTTCTCCGCGGGGACCTCGATGGTCAGATCACCCTGAGCGACCTTCAGCTTGAGGTACGTGCGGTCCTCGCCCTTGATGGTGCGGGTCTTGACCTCTTCGATGAGCGCGGCACCGTGGTGCGGGTAGACGACGGTCTCGCCGACGGCAAAGTTCATGTGGTGGGTCCCCTTTCCGTCGGTCAGTCTAGCACCGCGGGGTCGTGATAAAGTGCCCGGCCACCTGCTTGGCGACCTGCTGCAGCGCCTCTTCGGCAGGCCCTCCTCGGCGCGAGCCGAGGCCACCGCACGGCGACCGCCCGAGCGCCCCCGTGACCTCCCGCATCGACCTGGTCACGCCCGGGGCGGCGAGGTCCGGCTGGCACCCGCGGTTGGGGTAACCTGTCAGGGCTGTCCCCTGAACGTCTCCGCCGCTCCGCGGCACCGAAGAGGAGTCCTCCGTGCGCCGTCCCCGCCGTCTCGTGCTCTCCGCCGCCGCCATGGGCCTCGCGCTCGCGGCCTCCGGATGCACGTATCTCAGCCCGGTGCAGACGCACGAGTTCTACCAGGCGGGCGATGGCACCAACGCCAACATCACGCAGGACGACGCACTCTTCGCGGGAGTCCGCAACGCCGTGCTCGTCTTCGGCGAGGACGGCACCCCGGTCTTCACGGCATCGGTCGTGAACTACTCCGACGAGGAGATCACCGTCGACCTAGAGGGCATCGCGGACGGCGCATCGATCTTCTCGACCCAGGTCCAGGTGCCGGCTCAGGGCACCGTGAAGCTCGGGCCGGGCGAGGACCGCGAGCTGGTCCCGGTCGGCGCGGTCAACGTGGTCCCCGGCACCGTGCTGGACCTCGAGGTCACCGCGGGCGGCCAGTCCACCACCATCTCGATGCCCACGCTCGAGACCAGTCTCGCCCACTACGACCTCGACCAGCCGGCCGAGGGCTGATCCCGTCGGCATCCTCAGCACGCACAACGCCCCGCAGCTCAGGCTGCGGGGCGTTGTGCGTGGAGCACCGTCGGGGCGTCAGCTCCCGGATTCGAACTTGTAGCCCAGACCGCGCACGGTCACCAGGTGCACGGGATTGCGGGGGTCGTCCTCGATCTTCGCGCGCAGGCGCTTGACATGCACGTCGAGAGTCTTGGTGTCCCCCACGTAGTTCGCGCCCCAGACGCGGTCGATGAGCTGCCCGCGGGTGAGCACGCGGTCCACGTTGCGCAGCAGCATCTCGAGCAGCTCGAACTCCTTGAGGGGGAGCGCGACCTCGGTGCCGTGCACCTCGACCACGTGACGCTCGACATCCATCATGATGTTCCCCGCGGTCAGGGTGGCGTCCTCCTCGGTCTCGGCGGCATCCTGGCCGCGACGGCGCAGCACGGCCTTGATCCGGGCCAGCAGCTCGCGGGAGGAGTAGGGCTTGGTGACGTAGTCGTCCGCGCCCAGCTCGAGGCCGAGCACCTTGTCGAACTCGTCGTCCTTCGCGGTGAGCATGATGACGGGCACGCTCGAGGTGCGGCGGATCTCGCGGCAGACCTCCGTGCCGCTCATGCCGGGAAGCATCAGATCCAGCAGCACCAGATCGGCGCCGTGGGCGGTGAAGATCCGCAGGCCGTCCGTGCCGGTGTCGGCGACGGCGACCTCGTACCCCTCCTTGCGCAGCGAGTACGAGAGGGGGTCCGAGAAGGACTCCTCGTCCTCCACGATCAGGATGCGCGTCATGTCATTGTCCCTTCCCCGACCCGTGTGCGGTCGCGATGGTGGTTGAAGAGTGATGGGGGTCGACGTGCTCAGCGGGGCGCGCACCGACGGTGATCGTCTCGGTGCTGCCCATCTCCGGCAGGCGGAGCGTGAACGTCGAGCCCTGCCCGGGCATCGACCAGGCGGTGACCTCGCCGCCGTGGTCGCTCGCGATGTGCTTGACGATCGCCAGCCCCAGCCCGGAGCCTCCCGTGGAGCGCGAGCGCGCCCGGTCGACTCGGAAGAAGCGCTCGAAGACCCGCTCGAGGTGCTCCCGGGAGATGCCGATCCCCTGATCCTTGACGGAGATCTCGACCATCCCGCCGTCGCGCCGCACGGACACGCCGACCCGGGTGCGCGGATCGGAGTACGAGATCGCGTTCGAGATCAGGTTCGACAGCGCCGTGGTGAGCATCGAGGACGAGCCGAAGACCTGAAGTCCCTGCGCTCCGCCGACGCTGACCTCGATGTTCGATCCGAGGGCGAAGTTCCGGTTCAGGCTCACGGCCTCCTCGAGGACCTCGTCGATCTCGACGGGCTCGGCATCGGGCAGAGCGGAGCCGCCCTGGACCCGCGAGAGCTCGATGATCTCCTTGACCAGGTGCGACAGCCGCCGCGACTCGGCCTGCATCCGCTCTGCGAAGCGGCGCACCGCGTCCGGGTCCTCGGCGGCGTCCTCCATGGTCTCGGCCAGCAGCGTGATCGCACCGACGGGCGTCTTCAGCTCATGGGACACGTTGGCCACGAAGTCGCGCCGGGTCTCCTCGACGCGCACGGCCCGGGTGAGGTCGTCGGCCAGCAGCAGCGTCCCGTGCTCGCCCAGCGCGCCGATGCGCACGTCGATCACCGCATCGGAGTCCCCCTGCGCGGTGCGGCGGAGGCCGAGCCGCTCGTCGCGGAAGCCGCCGTTGCGGCCGACGTCGGCGACCAGCGCCATCAGCTCGTTGCTGGCCAGGCGCGGGTAATCCCCCTCGGAGGCGCGCACGATGCCGTAGGAGTACGCCAGGGGAGAGGCACGCAGCACGTCGCCGCTCGCATCGAGCACGACGTAGGCGGAGGAGAGGATCGCCAGGACCTCTGCGGCCGCCTCGGGGACGATCTGCCCCGGCACCTCGGCCGTCTCGCGGCGCGCGCGCCGCGGATGGGCGAGCGCGAGCGTCGCACTGACGCCGATCACCAGACCGATCGCGCCGGCGAGCACGAGGAGCGCAGACAGGGGCACCCGTACAGCCTAGGCCCCTTCCTGCTCCTGCCTGGCCCTGCACGCCGAGAAGGCGGACAATGAGGACAGGAGTTCATGGGGACTACGCTTCGCGTTCACCGATCGCAGCGGTCAGTTCATCTGGCATTGCGACAATGGTGGGTGAAGGTCCCTTCAGACAGAGGAGTAGTAACCATGCGCGAGGCGTACCAGAGCGACCTGCGGCACATCGTCGACGACCTGCTCGACATGGCCGAGCTGGTCGGGACGGCCCTCGAGGATGCGACCACCGCGCTGCTCGCGGGCGATCTCGCCCTGGCGGAGCGGGTCGTCACCGCCGATCCCCACATCGATGCGCGCCAGGTCGAGCTGGACGCGAAGGTCGTCGAGCTGCTGGCGAGGCAGTCCCCGGTGGCCACCGACCTGCGTCTGCTGGTCGCGAGCCTGCGCATGAGCTCCTCGCTCGAGCGGATGGGCGATCTGGCCGCGCACGTCGCGCTCACGGCCCGCCGCGCGCACCCGGACCTCGCCGTGCCGGAGCAGCACCGCGAGCAGATCCAGCGCATGTCCGATCTCGGGGTCACCGCGCTCAAGGGCGCGGGGGAGGTCATCGAGAACCGGGACCTGGCGCTCGCGGCGCAGGTGGAGAAGCAGGATGACGAGCTCGACGAGCTGATGCTGGAGATCTCCCGCCAGATCTCCGCCAGCGACGAGGGTCGCTACACCCATGCCGAGGTCATCGACCTGACCCTGCTGATCCGGTTCTACGAGCGCATCGGCGATCACGCGGTCTCCCTCGTGCGCCGCATCGGCTTCCTGGTGACCGGCGATTCGCTCGACACGCTGAGCGAGGGTGTGGACGTCCAGGAGTTCTGAGCGCCTCACCCACCACGAAGG
>JAAZLF010000496.1 GCA_012799425.1 Actinomycetales bacterium
CGGCCTCAGCCGTTGTCGCCGCCGGTGTCCGGTGGGGTCCCGCCCGGCACGGAGTCACCGCCATCGCCCCACTGCCACTGCGTGATCTCCGGGGCGTCCTCCCCGTGCTCGTAGGCGTGGGCCCGTGCCCGGATCCGCGTGTCCACCATCTCCTGGCGCAGGCCCGCATAGCGGACCCCCAGCCCTTCGACCCGGTCGATCACGTCCATCACCAGGTGGTAGCGGTCCGCATCGTTGAGCATCAGCATGTCGAAGGGGGTCGTGGTGGTCCCCTCCTCGGTGTATCCGCGCACGTGGATCCGCGAGGTGCGGTCGTGACGGTAGGCGAGGCGATGGATCAGCCAGGGGTAGCCGTGATACGCGAACACCACCGGGGTCCCGCGCCCGAAATACCCCTCGAAGTCGCTCTGCGAGAGGCCGTGCGGGTGCTCGCTGTCATCCTGGAGCCGCATCAGATCCACCACATTGAGCACCCTGACCCGCAGGCCCGGGATCTGCTCGCGCAGGATCTTCGCGGCGGCGAGCACCTCGATCGTGGGGATGTCCCCGGCGCAGGCCAGGACCACGTCCGGTTCCTGCCCGCGCTCCTCCGTGCCGGCCCATTCCCAGATGCCCAGGCCGCGCGTGCAGTGGACGATCGCCTCGTCCATGTCGAGCCAGGTGGGTCCCGGCTGCTTGCCGGCGACGACCACGTTCACGTACTGCTTCGAGCGCAGGCAGTGGTCGTAGGTGGACAGCAGCGTGTTGGCATCCGGCGGGAGGTAGACCCGCACGATCTCCGCCTTCTTGTTGACCATGTGATCGATGAAGCCCGGGTCCTGATGGGAGAATCCGTTGTGGTCCTGCCGCCACACGTGAGAGCTCAGCAGGTAGTTGAGCGAGGCGATCGGTCGGCGCCACTCGAGCTCGTTCGTCACCTTCAGCCACTTGGCGTGCTGGTTGACCATCGAATCGACGATGTGGATGAACGCCTCGTAGGAAGAGAACATGCCGTGGCGCCCGGTGAGCAGGTAGCCCTCGAGCCAGCCCTGGCATTGATGCTCCGAGAGCACCTCCATCACCTGCCCGGCGCGGGCGAGGTGCTCGGAGCGGTCGTGCTCCTCGATCTCGGCGTTCCACTGCTTGTCGGTGGCCTCGTAGACGGTCTGCAGGCGGTTCGAGGCGGTCTCGTCGGGGCCGAAGATCCGGAAGCTGCGCGGGTTCTCGCGCACCACGTCCCGCAGCCAGGTGCCGAGCACCTTCGTCGCCTCCGCGATGGTGCCACCGGGCTCGGGGACCTCGACCGCGTAGTCGCGGAAGTCGGGCAGGCGCAGGGGAGTGAGCACGCTGCCGCCGTTGGTGGAGGGGTTCGCGGACATCCGCAGCTCTCCCTGCGGTGCGAGTGCGGCGATCTCCTCGCGCAGCCGCCCGGCGCGGTCGAACAGCTCCTGCGGCCTGTACGAGCGCAGCCACTCGTCGAGCTGGGCGAGGTGCTCGTCGTCATCACGGGCGCCGCCCAGCGGCACCTGGTGAGAGCGCCAGGAGCCCTCCGCCCGCTCTCCGTCGACCGTCTCGGGGCCGGTCCAGCCCTTCGGGGTGCGCAGGACGATCATCGGCCAGGCGGGGCGCTGCGTCTCGCGACCGGCGGCGGCATCCTCCTGCGCGGCATGTTTGATCTCGGCGATCTGGTCGAGTGCGGCATCGAGGACCTCCGCGAAGCGCCGGTGGGTCTCCAGCGGGTCCTCGTCGTCGAAGCCGCCGGTGAAGAACAGCGGGGTGTGCCCGTATCCGCGCAGCAGCGCCTCGAGCTCGTCCTCCCCGATGCGGGCGAGCACCGTGGGGTTGGCGATCTTGTACCCGTTCAGGTGCAGGATCGGCAGCACCACGCCGTCCTGCTGGGGGTTGGTGAACTTGTTCGAGTGCCAGGAGGTCGCCAGCGGGCCCGTCTCCGCCTCCCCGTCCCCGATCACCGTGAAGGCGATCTGATCGGGGCTGTCGAACATCGCGCCATAGGCGTGGGAGAGGGAGTACCCCAGCTCGCCGCCCTCGTGGATCGATCCCGGGGTCTCGGGCGCGGCATGGGAGGGGATCCCGCCGGGGAAGGAGAACTGGGTGAACAGCCGCTGCATCCCGGCTTCGTCCTCGCTCACCGCCGGATACACCTCGGAGTAGGTGCCCTCGAGGTAGGTCGAGGCGACGATCCCGGGGCCGCCGTGCCCGGGGCCGGTGATGAACATGGCCTTCAGACCGCGCTGACCGATCGCTCGGTTGGCGTGCGCGTACAGGAAGGTCAGGCCGGGGGTGGTGCCCCAGTGGCCCAGCAGCCGCGGCTTGACGTGCTCCCGCTGCAGGGGTCGGCGCAGCAGCGGGTTGTCCTGGAGATAGATCTGGCCGACCGAGAGGTAGTTCGCCGCGCGCCACCAGGCGTGGAGCTGTTCGAGCTCGTGAGCGGACGGTGCGGCGGCGGGGGAGTCGGGCCAGCGGGCGAGCGTGGTCATGGCACCTTCCGGGTCGGGGCCCCTGCAGGAGCTCCCGCAGGGCGACACCCTCACCGTATGGCCGGGCCCGGCTGCTGGGAAGGGACCGCCGGTGGGGTGCCGCCGCGGTGAGAGGTCGATGAGGCCGCGATGAGAGAGTGCTCAGGAACGTTCCCGCGGGGCGGATCGCCTCATAGCCTGGAGCCGAACGCACCACCCCGGACCCGTCGCCGCACGGGTCGACCCCGATGAGAGGCAGGCATCATGCTCCGCACCACCCTCCGCTCCCGCACCTCCGCCCGGGGCCTCGCGCTGGGCACGCTCCTGCTCGTGGCGGCCTCCGGATGTGGCGGATCCGGGCAGGAGGACGGCGCGGGTACGCCCTCGGAGGGCCCCGGGATCACCCAGGAGGGCGGCGACGGCGCCGAGGAAGATCCCGCAGGGGGCCCGGGGGCGAGCGATGACGGCGGAGATGCCGCCCCCGACGACGGGGCCGACGGCTCGGGCGGCGACGCGGCCGGCACGGCGGAGCCCCTGCCCGCGGAGGCAGACCTCGCCACCGAACAGCTGCCGGTCCCCGCTGAGGAGGCGGTCGAGATCGGTGTCGAGGCCGCGGGCGGAGGTGACCTGGTGCAGATCCAGATCGACCACGATGACGACCGCTGGGAGTGGGAGCTCGAGATCGTCGCGGACGGCACCCAGCACGAGCTCGACATCGATGCCACCACCGGCGAGGTGACTCAGCACGACAGGGACGAGGACGACGACCGGGATCCGGCGATCGACGTCACCTCGCCGCTCGCCCACGCCGAGGCGCTCGAGATCGCCGTCGGCGAGGTGCCCGGGCGCGTCAGCGCCTGGGAGCTCGGTTCCGACGACGGCGTGGTCCGCTACCAGGTCGAGATCGATCGCAGCGAGGGCGGTGACGACGTCGAGGTCGAGATCGATGTGGAGACCGGCGAGGTCCGCGTCGACGACTGATCAGCGCGCGGCGACCACCGGCTCACCGGACCCGTCGCGTCGCATGACCTCCTGACCGGCCTGCCACACCTGCAGGGTGCGGTGACGCAGATCCAGCGGATCGCCCTCCCAGAGCACCAGATCGGCGTCCTTGCCAGGAACCAGGGAGCCGAGCCGGTCCGCGAGACCCAGCACCTCGGCCGGGTTCAGGGTGATCGCCCGCAGCGCCTCCTGCGCAGCCATTCCGTGCTTGACCGCGAGCGCCGCCTGATCGACGAGGAATTCGATCGGCACCACCGGATGGTCGGTGATGATCGAGACCTTCACCCCGGCGGCGGTGAGGATGCCCGGGGCCTTCGGGGTGCGGTGGCGCACCTCGACCTTCGAGCGGGAGACGATCAGCGGTCCGTAGAGCACCGGCACCCCGGCTGCCGCGATCTTGTCCGCGATCAGGTAGGACTCGGTGCCGTGGTCGAGCACCAGGTCGAAGCCGAACTCCTCGGCGATGCGCAGCGCGGTGGCGATGTCGTCCGCCCGGTGGGAGTGCTGGCGCCACGGGATCTCCCGCTCGAGCACCCGGCACAGCGCTTCCGAGACGAGGTCGGCGTCGCGTTCCTCGGCGGGCTTCGCGGCCCAGGCCCGGGCCCTGGCGAACGCCTGGCGGATGGTCAGCGCGACCCCGAGTCTGGTCGAGGGGGTCTGCGTGCGCTCGCCGTAGACGCGCTTGGGGTTCTCGCCGAGCGCGGCCTTCAGCCCGGAGGGGCTGCGCAGCACCATGTCGTCCACCACCCGGCCGTGGGTGCGGATCGCGACCGCCAGCCCGCCGATCGGATTGCCGGAGCCGGGGTTCACGTTCACTGCGGTGATGCCGCCGATGATCGCGTCGTCGAAGCCCACCTCGACGGGGTTGATCGCATCGATCGCCCGGGCCGCGGCCATCACCGGATCGGTCATCTCGTTGGTGTCCTGGCCGGCCCAGCCCTCGCCCTCCTCGTCCACGCCCAGGTGGACGTGGGCGTCGATGAAGCCGGGCAGCAGCCAGCCTCCGGCGGCGTCCACCACCTCGGTGCCGTCCGGGACGTCGATGTCCGGGCCGAGCTCGGCGATCCGTCCGTCTCGCACGAGGACGGTCCCGTCGAACGGCTCGCCCTCGATCGGGACGACATGGGCATGGGTGATGGCGAGGAGCGTCATGCCCCCTGACACTGGGCCGACCGAACGGTGGAGTCAAGTTCCCGCTTCCCCGGCGCGTGCGCCCCCGCCCCACTACTGTGCCCCTATGTCGAAGAAGAAGAGGAAGAAGCCCGCCGCAGAGCAGACGCCCCTCGGGTTCCCGATCCCCTCGGGCTGGAAGGGCGAGGTCACCGACTTCGATCCCCGCGCCACCCCAGGATTCGACGGGAAGAAAGCAGACGGCAAGGAGTTGCTGGCCCTGCGTGACAACGCCCTCGACGAACTGCAGGAGCGGCTGTACGCGGCACATCACGGGCGGGCCGACGGGCGTTCCGTGCTGCTGATCGTGCAGGGGATGGACACCTCCGGCAAGGGCGGCATCATGCGCCACGTGGTCAGGAACGTGGACCCGCAGGGCGTGGACATCACCGCGTTCAAGGCCCCCACCTCGGCGGAGAAGCGCCATGACTTCCTCTGGCGGATCCGCAGGCGCACGCCCGCGCCGGGCATCATCGGGGTCTTCGACCGTTCGCACTACGAGGATGTGCTGATCCACCGCGTCCACGGCTGGGCCGACGCGAAGGAGATCCGGGACCGCTGCACGGCGATCAACGCCTTCGAGCGCGAGCTGACCGAGGCGGGCACCGTCATCGTGAAGGTCATGCTCCACATCTCGGCCCAGGAGCAGGGCGAGCGCCTGATGGAGCGTCTCGACCGGCAGGACAAGCACTGGAAGTACAGCCCGGGCGATGTGGACGAGCGCCTGCACTGGGACGACTACATGGAGGCGTACACCAGGGCTCTGCGTGCCACCTCGACCGTCGGCGCCCCGTGGACAGTGGTCCCCGCCGACCGCAAGTGGTACTCGCGCATCGCGGTGCAGCAGCTGCTGCTGAACGCGCTCGAGGGCATCGACCCGCAGTGGCCCGCCGCGGAGTTCGACGTCGAGGAGGAGAAGCAGCGGCTGCGCGCCACGATGGGATGACCTCGGCGCTTCACGTGGCCCGGGTTGTGTCTGTCGCGTCAGGGGCCGATGATGGGGCCATGGCTTCCATCACCTTCCAGAGCAATCCCGTCACCACCGTCGGCGAGCTGCCCGCGACCGGCTCGGCCCTGCCGGCCTTCGAGCTCGTCGGCCAGGACCTCGCCGCCGTCTCGAGCGCCGATCTCGCCGGCAAGCGCATCGTGCTGAACATCTTCCCCTCGCTGGACACCGGCACCTGCGCGATGAGCGTCCGAGCGTTCAACGAGCTCGCCGCCGGCCTCGAGAACACCGTGGTCGTCTGCGTCTCGAAGGACCTCCCGTTCGCGCAGGCCCGCTTCTGCGGCGCCGAGGGTCTCGAGAACGTCGTCACCGGCTCCGCCTTCCGCTCCTCCTTCGGTGAGGACTTCGGCGTGACCATGCAGGACGGCCCGCTCGCCGGGCTCCTCTCCCGCGCCGTGATCGTCACTGACGCCGACGGCACCATCGTGCACACCCAGCAGGTCGGCGAGATCGCCGACGAGCCTGATTACGACGCCGCGCGCGCCGCGCTGAACTGAGCCCGATGCTCGATGGACCCGGCCTGCGCCTCGGCGCCGGCCGGGTCTTCGCTTTCCGGCACCCGAAGGAGGAACGATGACCGCCCTGAGGATCGACCTCGTGCGTGTCCAGGACGTGCTCGATGACGCCGGGCCCGGCGCGGGGGAGCGCCGCGTACTGGTGGACCGGCTGTGGCCGCGTGGTGTGAAGAAGGAGCGTCTGCGCTACGACGACTGGGACAAGGACGCCGCTCCCAGCTCGGAGCTCCGCACCGCGTTCCACAGCGGGGAGCTCGGCTTCAAGGACTTCGCCCGGCACTACCGCCGCGAGCTCGAGGACTCCGGAGCCGCCCAGGCGCTGCATGAGCGCATCCTGGAGGCGGGCGCCGAGCGTGCCGTGCTGCTGTACGCGGCGAAGGACACCGCGCACAACCACGCCCTGGTGCTCCGCGACGCCCTCGTCGACCTGGAGGGATGACGGTGCCTGCCACGTCTCGGCGCCCGGCCCGCCGCACCGTGAACCTCTGTAGGGTCGACGCTCGTGGAACCTCTCTCGCTGACCGTCCTGCTCGCCATGGGCACCCTCGCCGGTGCTATCAACGCCGCGGTCGGCTCCGGCTCCCTGCTCACGCTCCCGGTGCTGCTGGCGCTGGGCATCCCGCCCGGTGTCGCGGTGCGCACCAACACCATCGGGATCCTCTTCTCGACCATCGGCTCCACCTACGGGTATCGCCGAGAGCTCGCCCAGGAGAAGGGGAACCTCGCTCCGCTGGTGATCGTCACCGCGCTGTGCGCCACGCTCGGGGCGCTGCTGCTGCTGGTCTCACCGGCTCGGGCACTCGACGTGGTGGTCCCGGTGCTGATCGTGGTCGCCCTCGCGATGGTGCTCTTCCAGAAACGCCTGACCGCGCTGATCCGTGATGGGCGTGAGCGTCGCAGCGCGGGCCGGCAGGGGGCCGTCCCGCAGCAGGGCCTGAGCGCAGAGGTCGCCCGCAGCCCCTACCGAGGGCCGGGCCTGATCGCCGCGATGGGCGGAGCCTCCGTCTACGGCGGGTACTTCACCGCCGCGCAGGGCATCCTGTATCTCGGGGTGCTGGGCGCGACCACCGGTCGCTCCATGGGTGCGGTCAACAGCGTCAAGAATCTGGCGAGTCTGGTGGTGAACCTGGCCGCCGCCATCGTCTACGTCGTCGCCTATTTCGCGCTCGGCGCCGAGGTCATCTGGGTCGCCACCGC
>JAAZLF010000050.1 GCA_012799425.1 Actinomycetales bacterium
CCAGGCCGAGCAGCTGGGCGCCGAGGCGGCCGCGCAGGCGGTCCGCCGCCGTCATGCCGTGCTCGAGCCGGGCCCCGTGGCCGTCGTCGACGTGCGGCTGCGGGCCCAGCACGCCTCGGGGGCCCGCTCCCAGCAGCTGATCCACGCACTGCGCGAGCGCGATGTCCGCGCCGAGGAGCTGGACCGCCCGGACCGTGTCGACAGCGACGAGCAGCTGCTCGTCCTGACCCGCCTGCCGCGCAGCGACGAGGAGGAAGGGCAGCGCCTGGCCGATCTCCTGGCCCGTCGGCCCGATGCGATCGTGGTCCACACCGGCGTGCCCGACGCCGCCCCGGATCATCGCCGGCTGGTGCTCGCCCACGGGGGAGGCCGCACCATGATGCGCGCCGCCGTGCAGCTGATGCTGGAGGAGGAGCGCTGATGCGGGTGCTGGGCATGATGTCCGGGACGAGCCTCGACGGGATCGACGTGGCGCTGGTCGACGTCACGCGTGACAGCTCGGACCCCTCGACGCTGCGCGGCCATGTCCTCCACACCGGCGAGGAGCCGTGGCCCGCCGCCACCCAGGACGCGCTGCGCGGAGTGCTGCCGCCGGCTGGCGCCGACGTCGCCACCTGGAACCGGCTGCACGCCGAGGTGGGGGAGGCCTTCGCCGCCGCGGCCTCCCACGTGCTCGCCCGCCACGGCGGAGCCGAACTGGTCGCCACCCATGGGCAGACCCTCCATCACGACGTGCGCGCCGACGGCTCGGTGCACGCGACGCTGCAGATCGGGGACGCCTCCCGTATCGCGGCCGCGACCTCCCTGCCGGTCCTGTCGGACCTGCGCACGGCCGATGTGGCCGCAGGAGGCCAGGGCGCCCCGCTGGCCCCGATCCTCGACCATCTGCTGCTGGGCGCCGGAGGCGTGCCCACCGCCGTGCTGAACATCGGAGGCATCTCGAACATCACCCTGGTGGGCGCTGAGCAGGTGATCGCCGGGGATCTCGGCCCCGGCAACGCTCTGCTCGACGCGGCGGTGCACGCCGCGACCGGCCGCGGGGCAGACCTCGATGCAGAGCTCGCTCGCGCGGGCACGGTGAGCACCTCCGCGCTCGAGGCTCTCCTGCGCGAGCCCTTCTACTCCCGGCCCCTGCCCCGCTCCACCGGGCGCGAGCACTTCGACAGCGCCTACGTGCAGCGGCAGCTGGGTGCGGAGGAGCTCGCGGCGCTGACGCTGCCGGATCTGCTGGCCACCCTCGTCGAGCTCACGGCGGTGACCATCGCGCGCGGGGTCCGACAGACCGCAGCGCAGCGCGTCGTCGCCTCCGGCGGTGGGATCCGCAACCCGCTGCTGCGCGAGCGTCTGGCCGCTCACCTCGCTCCGGTGCCGCTGCTGAGCGCCGACGAGCTCGGCATCCCCGCCGACGGCAAGGAGGCGCTGCTGATCGCGCTGCTCGGCTACCTGGGGGCGCACGGCCTCCCCGGCACCCTCGAGCGGCCCGACGGCACCGCCCACACCGGCGCCAGGCGCCCCGTGGTGCTCGTCGCGCTCACCCCGCCGCATGGCCTGCGCGACCTCGCCGGCACGCCTGCGGACCGTGCCCCCGCCGTCCGCCTGCTGCTCGCGCCGCCCGGGGCGGGAGCGTGACGCCCCCGGTCCTGCCGTGCCTGCGTGGCCGCCGTGATGACCTCCAGCCGGTGCTGCGCCGTCTCGCCGATGTGGTCCTGGCCGACCCCGTCGCCGCGGGCCGGCTGACGATCGACCAGCTGGCCGCCGCAGCGGACTGCGCCCAGTCCTCGGTGGTGAACTTCGCCCGCGAGCTCGGCTACTCCGGCTACCGCGACTTCCGCAGCGCGCTGGTCGAGGAGACCGCCCGCGAGGTGGCGCAGGATGGTGAGCTGATCTTCCCGATCTCGATCGACGCCGCCGACCCCCTGGCCGTCTCCGTCTCCCGGATCGCCGCCGCCGACGCCCGCGCGGTGCGCGACACGGTGCGGCTGCTGGACCTGGCTGTGCTCGAGGAGATCGCGGAGATCCTCGCCGGGGCCCGGCGCATCGTGCTGGTGGGGGCCGGCGCCTCGGGCCTGGCGGCCATCGACCTGCAGTACAAGCTCACCCGGCTGGGTTTCTCCGCTCACGCGCTGACCAGCGCCCATGACGCGCTCCCGGCCGTCGCCGGGCTCGGAGGGCAGGACTGCCTGGTCGCGATCTCCGACTCGGGCCGCACCACCGACGTGCTGGACGCTCTCGCGCTCGCGACCGAGGGCGGCGCCCGCACGCTCGCGATCACCGGAGCTCCCACCAGCCCGCTCGCACGAGGAGCGGATCGCGCCCTGCTGACCGCTTCGCGGGAGCCGTCGTTCCGTGCCGGCGCGACCTCCTCGCGGATCGCGCAGCTGGCGATCGCGGACTGCCTGCTGATCGCCGTGGCCGCGCGGCTGCCCGACGCCGGGCAGGACGCTCTGCACCGCACCCGCGCCGCGCTCGAGGCCCGTCGGAGCTGAGCACTGCGGGACCGGCGCGCCGCGGGATCGCCGCGCCGGGCTGGGGCCGCCGGGCGGTGATGCGCCTTGGAACTTACGGCACCGTAGGTTACGCTCGCGTCCGTGAGTGTCTTCCGTTCCACGATCCCCGACGTCGCGGCCGACGAGCCGATGGTCCAGCTCCTCGCGGCCGACGGCACCCGGACCCCGCACGACGAGCTCGACGCGGTGCTCGAGCGCAGCGGCCTGGCCACGCCCGAGAAGCTCCGCGGCTACTACCGCGACATGGTCATGATCCGCGCCGCAGACCTCGAGGCCACCACCCTGCAGCGCCAGGGCCAGCTCGGCCTCTGGGCCAGCGCGCTGGGCCAGGAGGCCGCGCAGATCGGTGCGGGACACGCCGCGCGCGAGCAGGACTATCTGGTGCCCACCTACCGCGAGCACGGCGTCGCCTGGGCCCGCGGGATCGAGCCGTGGCGCCTGCTGGAGCTGTTCCGCGGGATCAGCCACGGCGGCTGGGACCCCAATGCGCTGCGCACCCACCCGTACATGATCGTGCTCGGCTCCCAGGCCCCGCACGCCGTCGGCTACGCGATGGGCCTGCAGCGCGACGGCGTGGTGGGCACCGGCGATGTCACCACCGACACGTCGGTGCTCGCGCTGTTCGGCGACGGCGCCTCGAGCGAGGGCGAGGTCGCGGAGTCCTTCACCTTCGCCGCCTCGTTCCAGGCCCCGGTGGTCTTCTACACCCAGAACAACCAGTGGGCCATCTCCGTGCCCACCCAGGTGCAGTCCCGCGTGCCGCTGGCCCAGCGCTCCCGCGGCTGGGGCATCCCCTCGGTGCGGGTCGACGGCAATGACGTGCTCGCGGTCCTCGGCGCGGTCCGCTCCGCCCTGGACTCGGCACGCTCCGGCGGCGGCCCCGTCTTCGTCGAGGCCCTCACCTACCGCATGGCCGCGCACACCACCAGTGACGACGCCTCCCGCTACCGTCCCGCGGCCGAGGAGGAGGAGTGGGCCGCCAAGGACCCGATCACGCGCCTGCGCGCCCACCTCGAGCAGCTCGGCGAGATCGACGAGGACTTCATGAACCGGTGCGACGAGGAGGCCCACGACCTCGCGATGCAGCTGCACCACCACATCCACGGCATGGAGGATCCGGACCCGGTGCGGATGTTCGACCACCCCTACGCAGAGCCCCACCCGATCGTCGACGCCGAGCGGGAGGAGTACCTCGAGTACATCGCCCAGTTCGAGGACAGCGGCGCGGACCAGCAGACGGGAGAGCAGGCATGAGCACTGTGGCATCGGTGAACCTCCCCATCGCCAAGGCGATCACCGCCGGGCTGCGCGATGCGATGCGCGCGGACGAGAAGGTCCTGATGATGGGCGAGGACATCGGCGTGCTCGGCGGCGTCTTCCGCGTCACCGACGGCCTCCACGCCGAGTTCGGCTCCCAACGGGTGGTGGACACCCCGCTGGCCGAGGCCGGCATCGTCGGCACCGCCGTGGGCCTGGCCGTGCGCGGCTACCGGCCCGTGGTCGAGATCCAGTTCGACGGCTTCGTCTACCCCGCCTACAACCAGATCACCACGCAGGTCGCCAAGATGCACAACCGCACCGGCGGCAGCGTGAACCTGCCGATGGTCATCCGCATCCCGCACGGCGGCGGGATCGGCGCGGTCGAGCACCACTCCGAGAGCCCCGAGGCGCTGTTCGCGCACACCGCGGGGCTGCGGATCCTCGCCCCCTCCAACGCGCAGGACGCCTACTGGATGACCCGCCAGGCCATCGAGTCGGAGGACCCGGTGATCATGCTCGAGCCCAAGCGCCGCTACTGGGTCAAGGGGGACGTGGACACCGATCACCGCCCCGAGCTGTCCCCGTGGCAGGCCGAGGTGGTGCGCCCCGGCACCGATGCGACGATCCTCGCCTGGGGGCCCAGCATGCCGCTGGTGCTCGAGAGCGCCCGGGCCGCCGCCGAGGACGGCATCGATCTCGAGGTGATCGATGCCCGCTCCCTCGCCCCGGTGGACTTCCCGACGATCGCCGCATCGGTCCGTCGCACCGGCCGCCTGCTGATCGCCCATGAGGCACCCGTGCTGGGCGGCCTCGGCGGCGAGATCGCGGCCCGCATCTCCGAGCAGTGCTTCTACCACCTCGAGGCGCCGGTGCTCCGTGTGGGCGGCTACCACCTGCCCTATCCGCCGGCGCGCATGGAGCACGCCTACCTCCCCGACCTCGACCGCGTGCTCGACGGCGTGGACCGCCTGCTCGAACACTGACGGACGTGCACCCCGCGTGAAAGGATCACGACCATGAATGCCGCCGACCCCGCAGGTTCCTCCCCCTCGATCGTGACGATCCCCCTCACCGATCCCGGTGAGGGTCTCACCGAGGCGGAGATCCTCGAGATCAAGGTCGCCGTCGGCGATCGCATCGAGATCAACGCCCCGGTGGTCGAGGTGGAGAC
>JAAZLF010000497.1 GCA_012799425.1 Actinomycetales bacterium
CGTGCTGGACGCGATGGATCCCGACGACGCCGCGGACCTGGTCCAGGAGCTGCCGGATCCGGTCGCCTCCCATCTGCTGAGCCTGATGGAGCCGGAGGAGGCCGAGGACGTCCGCCGCCTGATGGCCTACGACGAGTACACCGCCGGCGGCATGATGACCACCGAGCCGCTGATCGTCGCGCCGGAGACCCCTGTCGCGCACTGCCTGGCGATGATCAGCCGTGAGGCGGTGCACGCGGCGCTCGCCTCGACGGTGCACGTATGCCGCTCCCCGCTCGAGACGCCCACCGGGAAACTGCTGGGCATCGTCCACTTCCAGCAGCTGCTGCGGGAGCGTCCGGATCGCGCCGTGGGCGAGATCATCGACCCGGACCGTGCGGCGGTCGAGCCAACCGCGCCGCTGTCCTTCGTCACCCGCGAGATGGCCACCTACAACCTGGTCTCCATCCCGGTGATCGACGAGGACGGCCGCCTGCTGGGCGCGGTGACGGTCGACGACGTGCTCGACCACGTGCTGCCCGACGACTGGCGCGAGCAGGACGAGCCACCGCCCACAACGGGCCAGATCGACCTGTCCCAGATCGCCCGGGCCACCGCCCGGGATGCCGAGGACGAGCCCACGACGGACCGCACGAAGGGAGCGTGAGCATGGCCGAGCGAAACCCGGACCCGCTCGACGACCCGGCGCCGCGCCGTCGGCCGCTGCTGCGCAACCCGCTGCGCGGCGACACGTTCGGACGCGGCGCGGAGGGCTTCGCCCGGATGATGGGCACACCGGCCTTCCTGGTGGGGATGACGCTCTTCTGCGCGGCCTGGCTGACCTGGAACTCGGTGATGCCCGAGTCGGCGCAGTTCGATCCGCGCGCCCTGAACTTCACCCTGCTGACGCTGATCCTCTCGCTGCAGGCCTCCTACGCCGCTCCCCTGCTGCTGCTCGCACAGAACCGGCAGGACGACCGCGACCGTGTGCAGGCCGAGCAGGACCGTCAGTCCAATGACCGCAACCACGCCACCACCGACTTCATCACGCGGGAGATCGCCTCGCTGCGGCTTGCCCTGAACGACGTCGCGACCCGCGACTTCGTGCGCGGTGAGCTGCGTGACCTCCTCGAGGAGCTCGAGGAGCCACCCGCATCCGCCCCGGCCGCCGACGATCTGCGCACGATCCTCCGCGAGGAGGTCGAGGCCGCGCTGGACAGGCGTGGGGCAGGCGACGGGCCCGGCTCGTCGAATTCGCCGAACACGTCGAACACGTCGAACACGTCGAAGGAGCAGAACCCCCAGTGAGCACATCCGAGCAGCACGCTCCCGGCCAGGCCGGCGGCGATGCACGCATCTCCCAGATCCATGAGGCCCTCAACGGGGTGATGGACCCCGAGATCCACCGCCCGATCACCGAGCTGGGCATGGTCGACTCGGTGGATATCGATGCGGACGGCACCGCGAAGGTCCACGTGCTGGTCACGATCGAGGGCTGCCCGATGCGGGACCGCATCGAGCGCGAGACGGCCGAGGCGACGGCCACCGTCCCCGGGCTGTCCCGGGTGGAGGTCTCCACCAGCGCGATGACCGAGGAGCAGCGCAACGAGCTCACCACGCGCCTGCGGCAGGGGCGTCGCCAGATCCCCTTCAACCAGCCGGGCTCGCTGACCCGCATCTTCGCGGTCTCCTCCGGCAAGGGCGGGGTCGGCAAGTCCACCGTGACCGCGAACCTCGCCGCGGCGATGGCGGCGGACGGGATGCGGGTCGGCGTGATCGACGCCGACATCCACGGCTTCTCGATGCCGGGGATGTTCGGCATCACCGACCAGCCCACCAAGGTCTCGGACCTGCTGATGCCTCCCGAGGCGCACGGCGTGGCAGTGATGAGCATCGGCATGTTCGTGCCCGAGGGGCAGGCGGTAGTGTGGCGCGGCCCGAAGATGCATCGGGCGATCGAGCAGTTCGCCTCCGACGTCTTCTGGGGCGACCTGGACGTGCTCCTGCTGGACCTCCCGCCGGGCACCGGGGACGTGGCGATCTCCGTGGCGCAGCTGCTGCCGACCGCGCAGATGGTCGTGGTCACCACGCCGCAGCAGTCCGCCTCGAGCGTCGCCGAGCGGGTGGGCTCGCTGTCCACCTCGACGGAGCAGGAGATCGCCGGGGTGGTCGAGAACATGTCGGGGCTGACCCTGCCCGACGGCACGGTGATGGACGTGTTCGGCACCGGCGGCGGTGACCGGGTGGCCGCGACGCTCGCCGAGGCGGTGGGCCATGACGTGCCGGTGCTGGGCCGGGTGGGGCTGGACCCCGCTCTGCGCGAGGGCGCCGATCAGGGCGTGCCGCTGGTGCTCTCCGCGCCGGACTCCCCCACATCGATGGCGCTCAAGGGCGTGGCGCGCGCTCTGGTGCGCAAGCCCCGCGGGCTGGGCGGGATGAAGCTGCCGCTGTCGGTCGCCTGATCCGGCCGCACGGGCCCGCCGCTCAACCGGCCGCCGCGTCCTCGTCCGGTGCTGCGGCGGCGCGCGCCTCCCGCAGGCGCACCGTCTCCCATGCCTCGAACCACAGGGCCGCCAGCAGCGGAGGCAGAGCGAGATAGGAGATCGTCAGCCAGCTCTCCTCCGGCAGGAAGCCGCCCGGCGATGGCGTCTGCGCGAAGACTCCGAGGATGAGCACGAGGCTCGC
>JAAZLF010000498.1 GCA_012799425.1 Actinomycetales bacterium
CAAGTCGACCCTCATCCGCTGCCTGACCGGGCTGGAGAAGCCCACCACCGGGCGCGTCGAGGTGGACGGCACGGACATCGCCGCGCTCGAGGGTGCGCCGCTGCGTGCCGCGCGCCGCAACATCGGCATGGTGTTCCAACATGCGAACCTGCTGGACTCCCGCACCGCGGCGCGGAACATCGCCCATCCCCTCGAGATCGCCGGGGTGCCGCGTGCGCAGCGGGAGCAGCGCGTGGCCGAGCTGGTCGAGCTGGTGGGCCTCACAGGCCGGGAGCACAACTATCCCGCCCAGCTCTCCGGCGGGCAGATCCAGCGAGTCGGCATCGCCCGCGGCCTCGCCGCAGAGCCGAAGGTGCTGCTGTGCGACGAGCCCACCAGCGCGCTCGACGGCTCCACCACTCGCCAGATCCTGCGCCTGATCGCCGATCTGCGCGAGCGGCTCGGCATCACCGTCGTGATCATCACCCACGAGATGGGCGTGGTGCGCGAGGTGTGCCACACCGTGACCCTGCTGCAGGACGGCCGCATCACCCAGACCGGCGACCTGCTGGACGTCGCTGCGGATCCGCACGGCCCGCTGAGCGCTGAGCTGATCCCGCTGCCTCCCGCCCCCACCGGTATCGACGCGCTCGTGGTCAACTGCGACTACGGCGACTCCGAACGCTTCCGCACCACCGAGGACCTGATCCGTCTGGCCGAGAGCTACGAGGCCGATGCGCGGATCGTCGCCGGCACCATCGAGACGATCGGAGGGCGTCAGGTGGGACGCGTCCAGCTCGCCCTGCAGAACCATTCCGGCGCCCCGATCTCGCGCGAGGGCCTGACCGCCTTCCTCCGCGAGCTCGAGGCGGCCGGAGTCGTCGCGACGGAGGTGACCGCCTGATGGAGTGGTTCGACAACCCCGTGTTCACCACCTGGGACGCCAACACGTCCCTGTGGTCCAACACCCTGATCACGCTGTACATGAGCGTGGGGACGATGCTCTTCGCGACCCTCCTCGGCGTGCCGCTGGGTCTGCTGCTGTTCGAGACCTCCGGCGCCTCGGGCCGCGCGGCCCGCTGGGTGAACCGCGCGGTGGGCTTCGTGGTGAACGTGGGCAGATCCTTCCCGTTCATCATCCTGATCATCGCGCTGATCCCCGTGACCCGATTCGTGGTGGGCCGCGTGACCGGTCCGAACGCCGCGATGTTCGCGCTGGTGATCTCCGCGATCCCCTTCCTGGCCCGGCTGATCGAGATCAACCTCCGCGAGATCTCCGCGGGGAAGGTCGAGGCGGTCCAGATGATGGGCGCCTCCCGCGGCCAGATCATTCGACAGGTGCTGCTGCCCGAGGCCCTGCCCGGCATCATCGGTTCGCTGACCACCACCATGATCGCGGTGATCGGCTACACGGCCATGGCCGGGACGGTGGGCGGCAAGGGCCTGGGCGACCTCGCCATCCGCAATGGTTACCAGAGCTACGACGACGTGGTCATGATCGCCACGGTCGTGGTGCTGGTGGTCATCGTGATCGCCGTCCAGGCGCTCGGCTCGGCTCTCGCCCGCGTCGTCGACCACCGCGCCTCCGCCCGCTGACCAGTTTCATCCCTACCCCTCCAAGGAGAACTCCCATGGCATCGATCTCGCGCCGCACCACTCTGATCGCCTCCGGCACCGGCCTCGCCGCGCTGGCCCTCGCCGCCTGTGGTGCGGGCGGCACCGAGGGGCCGACGGAAGAGAACGGGGTGACCACCCTGCGCGTCGGCGCCTCCCCGGCCCCGCATGCGGAGATCCTCACGTTCGTGCAGGACAACCTCGCCGCCGATGCCGGCCTCGAACTCGAGATCACCGAGTACACCGACTACCAGATCCCCAACCAGGCCCTCAGCGACGGCGACCTGGATGCGAACTTCTACCAGACCCCTGCCTTCCTCGAGGGGCAGATGGAGGAGAAGGGCTTCGAGTTCTTCGCCTTCGAGGGCGTCCATGTCGAGCCGCTCGGCGTCTACTCCGAGACCCTCGCGAGCCTCGACGATCTGCAGGATGGGGACGAGATCGCGATCGCCAACGATCCGACCAACCGCGGCCGCGGCCTTGATCTGCTCGCCGCGCACGGCGTGATCGCGATCGCCGAGGGCGTCGCTCCCACCACCGCCACCACGGGAGATATCGCTGAGAACCCGAAGAACCTGCGGTTCACCGAGCTCGAGGCTGCGCAGATCCCGCGCTCGCTGAGCGACTTCGCCGCCGGTGTCGTCAACGGCAACTACGCCCTCGAGGCGGGGCTGAACCCGTCCGAGGAGGCCATCGAGATCGAGGAGGGCGAGGGCAACCCGAACGCGAACATGATGGTGGTGCGCGCGGCCGACCAGGAGAACGAGGCGCTCGTGGCGCTGGACGACCTGCTGCACAGCGACGAGGTCCGCGCCTTCATCGAGGAGACCTACACCGACGGCTCGGTCATCCCCGCGTTCTGAGTAGCCTGGGACGATGAGCTCTGAGCAGCCCCACCGCCCCCTCCTCGGCCGGAAGGCCCTGATCACCGGAGCGAGCCGCGGGATCGGTGCCGACATCGCCCGCGCCTACGCGGCGGCCGGCGCCGATCTCGTGCTCACCGCCCGTGACGGGTCGGCTCTCGAGGAGCCTGCCGCGCGCCTGGCCGCCGAGCACGGGGTCCGCACGGTGGTGCTCGCCGCGGACCTCGCCGATCCCGACGTCCCGGGCCGCCTCTGGGCCGAGGCGAGCGGGCTGATGGACGGCCTGGACGTGCTGGTGAACAACGCCGGCCTCTCCCATCCGGAGACGGTCGAGGCGCTGGAGACCGCGCACTTCGATGAGACGCTGCAGGTGAATCTGCGCGCCCCCGCGCTGCTCGCGGCGCGGGCCGGCGCGGCGATGGCGGAATCGGGCGGCGGGGCGATCCTCACGATCGCCTCCGCCGCCGCGCTGCGCCCGCTGGCCGAGCACTACGCCTACTCGACCGCGAAGGCCGGCCTGGTGATGGCCACCCGCACCCTCGCACTCGAGCTGGGGGAGCGTGGCGTGCGCGCCAACTCGATCTGCCCCACCGTGGTGCTCACCGACATGGGGCAGAAGGTGTGGGGCGAGCAGCCGGCGAAGGCCGCACCGATGCTCGCCCGGATCCCGCAGTCCCGCTTCGCCCAGCCCCGTGAGGTCTCCGACGTCGCCGTCTGGCTCGCCTCGGACGCCGCCTCGATGGTCAACGGCGCCGAGATCCCGGTCGACGGCGGGTACCTGGTCAGCTGAATGGTCGAGGCATCGAACCGGCAGCTGGTCGCTCGCCGGCGGGGCACGACGGGGCCCGTGGCCGAGCTCGGCGTGGTCTGGGGGCGCGGGGCGCTCGAGGAGAACATCGAGGACGCCGGCGCCCTGGCCCTGGTGCTCACGGCGCTCGCGCGTGAGCTCGAGCGGCCCGTCCAGCTCGATGACCGGCGCACCGGCGCGGTCCGGGCCACGCTCGAGGTGGAGCCGGATCTGTGTGGGATCCGCCTGACCGGCCGGCCTGAGCTCCTCCGCGCCGCGGCGCAGCGCCTGCCCCACCTGTTCGGGCGTCCCCTCGTCGCCGAGGGCCTGGTGCCCCTGCCCCTGGACGGACCGCACTGGCGCGCCGATCTGCTCGCCCGCACCGGGGCGAACGGCTTCACCGTGCAGGGACTGGAGGGCCTGGGCACGGGGGCACGGCACACGGCACGCCGCCTGCTGCGGGAGCTCGACGTGCGCCACGGCACGGTGAACTGCCTGCTGTGGACCGATGACGCGTCGCTGCTGGGTGCAGCCGACGGCTTCGCCCCGCTGCGTCCGGCGCCGCACGAGCCCGCCTGGGCCGACGGCACTGCCCGTTGGCGCCCCGGCAGCGCTCCTGCGCAGCGTGACGGGAACCGGCCTGCGCTGTTCGGTGCGGGCCGCCCCCGGGAGCTGATCTCGGTGATGGTGCCGCGCACCCTCGAGGGACGCGCCGTGGGGGAGCTGCTGAGGATCGCGCTCGCGGAGTCGCTCGCCGCGGCCGGGGACGAGCACGAGATGATCTCCCTGGAGGCCCAGGGCATGGGGGAGGGGATGCGCCTGGTGCTCTCGACCCGTACGCCGCTGCGCCATGAGCAGCGCCCGGCGGTGCTCAGCGAGCTGCTGCGGCGCATCGGGCTCCTGCCGGACAGCTGGATCGCCGCGGTGCTGCACAGCACCGCCTCCCCGGCCTGGCTCGAGCGAGGCCGCAGGGTGAGGGGGCTGGGGCGGGAGCCGGAGGCGACCGTCGACGGGGTCCGGAGCGCGCTCGAGGACGCCCGGTCCTCCCTCCACCTCGCCCTGGACCCGCAGCTGCTCGACTTCGCCGCGCACCCGCAGCTGTCCGCGATGCCCGAGCACACACCGGCGAGCAGGGACCCGCAGGAGTCGCCGAGGATCTTCGCGGTCTCCCGTCGCGGCAAGCGCAGCGGCGGCTCCCACCCGGCGACCCGGGTTCGGCTCACCCGCACCACGCTCGCGGTCGAGGACGGCTCCTCCGCCCGCGAGCCGGCGATCGTCGACCTCGAGGACCTGGCCTGTGTCATCGAGTCCCCCTCGGGCGCTCGGCAGCTGATCGACCGCGCCGGCGGCTCGGTCACCGTGCGCACGAAGGACCTCGAGGAGGGCCAGCAGCTCGAGACCTACCTGGGCCATCGCCTGGCCCGCGTGCCCCGGCTGCTGCGCGAGGACCAGGGGCCGCGCACACATCCCGGGGCCCTCCAGCGCCGGCAGAGCCTCGCAATGCTGCTCGCCCTCGGTGCGGCCGGGGCGATGATCGTCCTCTTCGGCGTCATGCCCGCCCTCGACGACGCCGCGGAGGAGGAGAGCTCGCAGGAGGCCTGGAGCCGCCTGAGGCCCGACTGGGGCGAGACCGCCGAGCTCAGCAACGGCTCCCGGATCACGGCGTCGGCGCCTGTCGTGGAGCAGGACGTCCACCGCATCACCGTCACATTCTGCGCCGGAGCGGACACCGAAGGTCTCGGCAGTGACGGGGAGGAGGCGGACGAGATGGTCCAGAACATCGTCCGCCCCGACGACTTCTCCCTGTTCACGGACTCGGGCGGTGCGCTCCCGCTGGTCGAGGGCCCGCCGGAGGCGGAGGACCTGCCCTCCGACTGGCTCGAGGACGGCGAATGCGCCACCGGCGATCTCCGCTTCGAGAGAATGGGAGCGGAGGGCAGCGGCCTCCTCTACACCAACTCCTTCGGCGACCGGGTCGACTGGAAGGCCCGTTAGAGGCGCGCGGTGGCCTCCAGCTGGTCCAGCAGCCAGGCCAGCTCGTCGGCCCGCTGCTCCCACTTGCGGTAGCGGCCCGAGCGGCCGCCGTGCCCGGCGACCATCTCGCAGCGGAACAGGATCGGCCGCTCCGCCTGGTCGGAGGTGACGGTCTCCCGCAGGCGCGCCACCCACTTCGCGGGCTCGACGAAGAACACGCGGGTGTCGTTCAGCGAGGTGGAGGCGAAGATCGCCGGGTACTCGACGGCCTGGATGTTCTCGTACGGGGTGTACTCGCGCATGTACTCGTACACCGCGGGATCGTGCAGCGGGTCGCCCCACTCCTCCCATTCGCCCACGGTCAGCGGCAGGCTCGGATCCAGGATCGTGGTCAGCGCGTCCACGAAAGGAACCCCGGCGATGACCGCACGGAACCGCTCGGGAGCGAGGTTCGCGATGCCTCCCATCAGCAGCCCGCCCGCGCTGCGGCCCTCCGCGGAGAGCCGGCCCTCGGCGACCAGGCCCGAGTCGGTCAGATGCTTCGCGGCTGCCACGAAGTCGCTGAAGGAGTTCTTCTTCTCGAGCAGCTTGCCGTGCTCGTACCAGTCGCGGCCCATCTCGCCGCCGCCGCGCACATGCGCGATCGCGATGACCACGCCGCGGTCCAGCAGCGACAGCCGGGTGGGCACGAACGACGGATCGACCGACACCTCGTAGGAGCCGTAGCCGTAGAGGTAGCCGGGGGCGGTGCCGTCGGCCGGGACGTCGCGGCGGGCGACGACGCTCAGCGGGATCGCGGTGCCGTCCTCGGCCTGCGCCCAGTCGCGCCGCTCGACGTACAGCGTGGGATCGTAGTTCGGCACCGGCGTGATGCGCAGGACGGTCGTGTCGCCGCTGCCGATCGCGCGCTCGGCGATGGTGGGCGGGGTGAGCATGCTGGTCAGCTCGTAGCGCACCGTGGTCTGGTCCCAGTTGGGGTTCGCGTCGAGCTCGACGGTGTCCAGCTCGC
>JAAZLF010000499.1 GCA_012799425.1 Actinomycetales bacterium
AGATCGCCGGGCGGCTGCGCGGCCTGTCCGCCCGCGAGGCCCGCCGCTCGGCCGAGGCGCTCGCGCACGAGCTCGACATCGGCCCCTGGATGGACCGACGCGCACTGCCCGAGGGCGGGGGCCTCTCCGGCGGCATCCGCCGGCTCACCGGCTTCGCCATGGCCATCGCGGCCCCGGCCCCGCTGCTGATCCTCGACGAGCCCACCAACGACATCGATGCCTCCCGGCGTCGGCTGCTCTGGGACGCCCTGCGACGCCGCGGCGACCAGGGCGCAGGGGCCCTCCTGGTCACGCACAACGTCGCCGAGGCCGAAAGGATCGTCGACGAGCTGGTGGTCCTGGACCGCGGGCGCGTCGTCGCGGCAGGATCCCCCGCCCGGCTGCGCGGCACCCAGGACAACGATCTGAGGCTCGAGCTCCAGCTGGCACCCGGAGCCGCAGACCCCTCCGAGCTCGCGACGGCGCCCCCTGTGCGGCAGCGGGTGCGCACCGGTCGCCGCACGCTGCTGACCGTGGCCGCGACCGATGCGGCGCGCGGCGTCGCCTGGGCCACCGCTCAGCGGGAGCACGGACTGCTCGAGGGATTCACCCTGGCCCCCGCGACCCTCGAGGACGCCTACCTGGCGCTGACCGCCCCCGGTGCCGCCCCCGGCAGTGCCGAGCTCGACCCCGCCGATCCCCACCAGGAGACCGCCCATGTCTGAGTCCGCCGCCCCGATGCCCCTGAGCGTCACGCCCCGCGCACCCGCACCCCATGTCCCGGTCCGGGCCGGCACGGTGACCGGGTTCCTCGCCCTGATGCGATGGTCGCTCGCCTCGACCGGGGCGATGCTCCCGCTGATCGTGATCATCCAGGCGATGCTCGCAGCCGGCATCATCATCGGTTTCGGCTTCGTGATCGGAGACATCACGCCGGCGGGGGCTCTGTTCCTGTCCACGGGAGCGCCCACGATCCTGCTGCTGACCATCGGGCTGGTGATCGTCCCGCAGGGCGTCTCGCGCGCGCGGGCCAGCGGCGCCCTGGACTACCAGCGGGCCCTGCCCGTGGCGCGCCCGCTGCTGCTGATCGTGGACCTGGTGGTGTGGGCGCTGATCGCCCTTCCCGGGGTCGCGGTCGGACTGATCGTGGCCCGCCTGCGCTTCGGCCTGACCTTCTCCTTCGACTGGCCGCTGCTGATCCTCGCCTCGCTGCTGGTCACCACGATGGCCACGGCTGTCGGCTACGCGATCGCGGTCTCCCTGCCACCGGTCCCCGCTCAGATGGCCAGCCAGGTGCTGGTGTTCTTCGTGCTGCTGTTCTCGCCGATCACCTTCCCGGCGGAGCAGCTGCCGCAGTGGTTCCAGCTGCTGCACGACCTTCTGCCGATCCGTCCGGCCGCCGATCTGCTGCGCGCCGGCATCGCGGCGCAGAGCTTCACCGCCGAGCTGCGCGACCTCCTGGTGCTGGTCGCGTGGACCGCCCTGGGACTGGTGGTGACGGCGCGGGCGCTGGTGCGGCGGCGCTGACCGCTGGTGGCCTCCGCCCGAGCCGCCCGTCGGCCCGCGGCGTAGGCCCG
>JAAZLF010000500.1 GCA_012799425.1 Actinomycetales bacterium
AGCAGGAACAGATAGATCCTCACCCGGGCGTGTTCTTCGCGTCGTCCTCCGCCCGGGCATCCGCGGGCGCGGCATCGCCCTCGCCGACGCCCGTCAGCGGGGTCTCGGCGAGCGGCAGCTCAGCGCCGGGCGCGGACTGCTCGGGCTCCGAGGGCAGGTCGAGCACCGAGGCCTCGGGCACGGCCCTCTCCTCCGCGGGCCCCGTCTCGGAGGCCGCGTCGGCGGTGGTGTCAGCCGAACCTTCATCGGTCGCCTCGGACTCCCCCGCCTCCTCAGCGGCCGCGGTCTCCTCCTCGACCTCTTCGGGTTCCGGCTCGGGGGCGGTGAAGATGTCCCCGACCACTTCGATGATGCGCTCCTTGGACAACGCTCCCTGGCGGACGATCTCTGCCGGGGTGATGGTCGTGTCCAGGATGGTCGAGCTCTCCCCGATGCGGGCGGGCCCGCCGTCGAGGTAGACCGAGACGGAGTCGCCGAGCTGGGTGGCGGCATCGAGCACGCTCTGCGCGGCGGGCTTGCCGTGGCGGTTGGCGCTGGAGACGGCGAGCGGACCGGTGCGGCGCAGCAGCTCGAGCGCGACCTCGTCCTCCGGCATGCGCAGCGCGACCGTGCCGCGGGTGTCGCCGAGATCCCAGGTGAGCGAGGGCTGCGCGGTGAGGATCAGGGTGAGGGGCCCGGGCCAGAGCTCATCGGTGAGCTCCTCGACGTAGTCGGGGACGTCCACGGCGAGAGCCAGCAGCACGGCGTGGTCACCGATCAGCACGGGCGGCGGCGTATCGCGGCCGCGGCCCTTGGCCTCGAGCAGCGCCTCGACGGCATCCGGCGTGAACGCATCCGCGCCGATGCCGTAGACCGTGTCGGTGGGCAGGACGATCAGCTCGCCGTCGCGCACGGCGTCGACGGCGGCGGCGAGGGCTTCCTCGCGGGACTCTGGGTTCTGGGTGTCTTGCACGCTCACCGGGACAGTCTCTCACTTCCGGGGGTCGGGGCCTCTGGGGCACGACGCGCGACGAGGAATCGGTCGCGGCCGGTCAGATCGGGGGCCGTGGTCAGCAGGTCGAAACCGCCGTGCTCGGCGGCGGCATCACGAGCCGCCGCGCCCTGGACGTCGGCGTGCTCCATGATCAGCACTCCCCCGGGCCGCAGCAGGCGTGCCGCCCAGGCGATCACGGCGCGGGGCACCTCGAAACCGTCCTCGCCGCCGCCGAACAGCGCGCGATGGGGATCGTGCTCGATGACCTCGGGATCACGGGGCACGGCGTCCGGCGGGATGTAGGGAGGGTTGGACAGGACGGCGTCGACCGGAGCGGCGGCGGCCAGCTCGGGGATCTCTGCCATCAGATCCGCCTGCAGCACACGGCCGCGCCCGGGACCGGCGAGTTCGAGATTCTCCGCGGAGAGATCCGCAGCGATGGGATCGATCTCGACGGACAGCACCCGCGATGCGGGGACCTCGTCGAGCACCGCGGCACCGAGGGCTCCGCTGCCGGCGCAGAGGTCGACCACCTGCGCCAGGCCACCGGAGCTGTGCTCGCGCATCAGGTCGAGGGCGAGCTCCGTCTCCGGTCGCGGGATGAACACCCCGGGACGAACGGCGAGCATCAGGCGGCGGAACGGGGCGCGGCCGAGGATCAGCTGGAGGGGTTCGCGCTGTTCACGGCGGGCGGTGAGCCGTTCGAGCCGCGCGTCGAAGCCGGGCGGCAGCTCATCGAGCATGACCAGCGGCTTCTCAGTGCCGGCCGCGTGGGCGATCAGGGCCCGCGCGTCCACGCTCGGGGACGCGAGCCCGGCCTCCCCCAGCCGACGCGTGGTCTCGGAAAGAGCGTTGCGCAGACGCTCGCGCACCGCGAGCTCGTGCCTCATCGCCCCTGCCCCTCGCCGGCCCCCGCCTGGGCATCGGCCAGGCGAGCGGCGCGCTCGGCCTCGCGGGAGGAGGCGATCAGCTCGTCGAGGTCTCCTGCCAGGACCTGCGAGAGGTTCCCGGCCTTGTAGCCCGTGCGGTGATCGGCGACCCGGGACTCGGGGAAGTTGTAGGTGCGGATGCGCTCGCTGCGATCCACAGTGCGCACCTGGGAGCGCCGCGCGGCGGAGGACTCGGCCTCCTGCTCGGCGCGGCGGGCGTCCAGCAGGCGCGTGCGCAGGATCCGCAGTGCCTGCTCGCGGTTCTGCAGCTGGCTCTTCTGGTCCTGGCAGGAGACCACCACGCCCGTGGGCAGGTGCGTGATGCGCACCGCCGAGTCGGTGGTGTTGACGCTCTGGCCTCCCGGTCCGCTCGAGCGGAACACATCGATGCGCAGGTGTGCCGGGGCCATGGCTTCAGCCAGCAGCTCGGATTCGTCAGCCTCATCCGCTTCAGGGAGCACCAGCACGCCGACGGCGGAGGTGTGGATGCGCCCTTGCGACTCCGTGACCGGGACGCGCTGGACCCGATGCACCCCCGCCTCGTGCTTGAGATGGGAGTAGACGCCCTCGCCGGGACTGTCCACCATGCGGGCGGCGATCGCGACGGTGACGTCCTTGAGCCCGCCGAGGTCGGACTCGGCGGAGGTGAGCACCTCCAGCCGCCATCCCTTGGATTCGGCGTAGGCGCGGTACATGCGCAGCATCTCAGCGGCGAAGAGGGCGGACTCCTCCCCTCCCGCCCCGGCCTTGATCTCGAGGATCACGTCTCGCACGTCGTCCGGATCGCGCGGGGCGAGGAGATCGTCGAGGTGCTCCCGCTCGTCCTCGAGGCGTGCGGCGAGCTGCTCGGCCTCGGCCGCCAGCTCCTCGTCGCCGTCCTCGAGCGCGACGAGCTCTCGGGCCGTCTCCAGATCCGCGGCGGTGGCGGCCATCGTCGCGGCGGCGGACAGAACGCCCTCGAGCTCCGCGTAGCGACGTCCCACGCGGCGGGCGCGGCCCGGATCATCATGCAGGGATGGGTCGGCCATCGACTCCTGGAGACGGGAGTGCTCGAGGCGCAGCGGCGCGAGACGGTCCGCCTCGTCGTGGGCGCTCATCAGTGCTTCCTCCTCCGTGAGCCGGGCACTGAGCCCTCACATGCGACGACGCCGGTGCACGCCCACAGGCGCGCACCGGCGTCGGAGACGTCGATCAGTTCTTCTTGCCGTAGCGGGCCTGGAAGCGCGCGACGCGGCCGCCGGTGTCCAGGATCTTCTGCTTGCCGGTGTAGAACGGGTGGCACTCGGAGCAGACCTCGGTGCTGATCGCACCGTCCTTCTTCGTGCTGCGGGTGACGAAAGAGTTGCCGCAGGTGCAGTTCACCTGGGTCTCGCCGTATGCGGGGTGGATCTCAGCCTTCATGTCTCTCCTTGCTCGGGGTCGCTGGGTCGGCGCCCGGCGGACGCCGTGAACCAGAACCGACGTCACAGTCTGCCACGTCGGGACCGCCCCGGGCGAGGGCTGAGGATGCGGCGTGCGCTACATCGCCTCCGCTATGTCGAGGCGCGGGTCTCCAGCCGGTACGGCACCACCCGGTGCGCCCCCTCCCCCGTCAGCGGGACAGAGCCGTCCAGCATCCCCGCCACCAGCGAGACGGTCGCCTCGGCGACGGCCGGGATGTCGATGGTGAGGGTGGTGAGCTCGGGAGTCACTAGGGAGGCGATCTCGAGCCCGTCGACCCCCACCAGGCGCACCCTTCCCGGCACGGCCACACCGAGGGTCCGCAGAGTGCGCAGCAGGCGCACGGCGAGCTCGTCGTTGAAGGCGACGATGGTGTCGACCCCGTCGGCGAGCGCCTCCTCCAGCATC
>JAAZLF010000501.1 GCA_012799425.1 Actinomycetales bacterium
AAGAAGGTCGAGTCCCACGAACCTGCAGGTCCCGCGCCGCTTCGGCCCTCTGCGCGACAAGCACTCCCGCCCGTACCTGATCACTGCTGGCCTGTCGATGATGGGCGACAACATCGAGCACGTCATCACCTACTGGGTGCTGTGGCAGGTGTTCGAATCGCCGTGGCTGGTGGGCTTCCAGGTGATCAGCCACTGGCTGCCGTTCCTGATGTTCTCGGTGCTGTTCGGCGCTCTGGCGGAGAAGTACGACTGCCGGCGCATCATCCAGATCGCCCAGGGCCTGTTCGCCTTCGTCTCCCTCGCGTGGGGGCTGTTGTTCCTCACCGGCACGCTGGAGATGTGGAGCGCCTGCGTGCTGCTGGTGCTGCACGGCTGCGCCGGCGCGCTGTGGGGCCCGGCCGAGCAGCTGATGCTCCACGACTTCGCGGAGCCGCGCGAGCTGCCCAGCGCGGTGCGGCTGAACGCGACCTTCAAGAGCCTGGGCGTGCTCGCCGGGCCGGTGGTGGGCTCGGTCCTGCTGCTCCTGCTCGGGCCGACGTGGGGGATCTTCGCGAACATCCTGTTCTACCTGCCGATGACCCTGCTGATGCTGCGCACGCCCTTCACCGGGCATTCCCGCAGCGGCATCGTGCGCCGCGAGAAGGTCTCCATCCTCGACACCCCGCGCGTGCTGCGCACCGTGGGCGATGACAAGGTGCTGGTGGGCATGATCGCGCTCGCCGGCCTGATCGCTGTCTGCGTGGGCGCTTCGCTGCAGGTGGCGATGCCGAACTTCGCCGGCACCCTCGGCGCGGGCGAGGAGGGCGGCATCGGCTACGGCGCGCTGCTGTTCGCCAACGGGATCGGGGGAGTGGTGGGCGGCTTCCTGCTCGAGGCCACCGGCATCCTGAAGGTCGATGTGCGCGGCGCCGTGATCGCGGCAGTGACCTTCGGGCTCACCTCGCTGATCGTCGCCACCACCACGCACTACGCGATCGCGCTGATCGCCCTGGTGATCGGCGGGATCGCGAACCTCGCCGCCACCGCGATCGGCCAGGCGCTGGTGCAGCTGCGCGCCCCCGAGGACCAGCGCGGACGCGTGGTGGGCGTCTACTCGATGATCGGCAGCGGCATGCGCACCGGCAACGGCATCACGCTGGGGTGGCTGGGCGCGCTGGTGGGCGTGAGCGGCGCGGTCGCGGTGGGCGGTGCCGCGCTGGTGGTGGGCGCGCTGCTGATCGGGGCGCTGATCGCCGTGCAGGCGCGCCGCGGGCTCACTTCCTGAGCGTCGCCGCTGCTCAGCGGTGGTTCCGGCCGACGGGACGCTCCGCTGGCCGTGCCGGGCCGCTCAGCTCTCGCGGCGGCGGTGATGCCAGAGCAGACCGGCACCGCCTGCCAGCATCACGCCGGCCAGGCCCGCCGGGACGCTGAGCTCCGTCCCCGTCTCGGCGAGCTCATCGCTGCCCTCCGAGGAGCCGGAGCCGGCGGAGGAGCCCCCGCTGTCGGCGGAGTCGCCGTCGGAGGAGTCATCGCTGTCCGGGCTGCCGGCCTCGGCGGGCGAGGTGCCGACCTCTCCGTCGGAGACACCGTGCGCGAACAGCGACGTCATCAGCACAGCGAGGGCCGCGGCCTCCTCGTGCTCGTCCGAATCCTCGGCCGGCGGCTCCGGGAATGGATTGCTGCCCGGGGCGGGCGTGGACGGGCTCGGGGGAGTGGGCTTCTGCCCCGAAGCGGTCGGCTCATCGTCGGGCGACGACGTTCGCTGGTCCTGGTCCTGGTCCTGGTCCTGGTCCTGGTCCTGGTCCTGGTCCTGGTCTGGCTCCGGCTCGGGGTCCGGCGTGGG
>JAAZLF010000502.1 GCA_012799425.1 Actinomycetales bacterium
GCTGGGGCTGGGGCTGGGGCTGGGGCTGGGGCCGGGGCTGGGCCAGCGCCCGAGCTGGAGACGGGAGGGTGCCCGGACCGGCAGCGGCCCAGCTCAGTCGTCGTTCTCCGGGTGACGGCGCAGGTTGACGATGGCGGCGGCGAGGCCGCCCCAGACGGTGACGATCGCGACGATCATCATGACGATGGAGGCGAAGGACATGATCACTCCTGGTGGGTGAGGGGACGAAGTACTGGCGGGGCAGGGACCGGCCGGAACGGGCCGGTCGGCCCCTGCCCGGTCACGGGGCCGAGCGCAGCTCGTGCGGGGACTCGGCCTCGGGCACGACGACCAGGCCCTTGCCGGCCACGACCGCCGGGGCGATCGGGTCGCCGTCGGAGTCGGCCTTGTAGAGGTTCGAGCCGGCGGGCCACGGGATCAGCGAGAGCCCGATAGCGACCACCACCAGACCGATCGCCATCACCCAGCCGAACACCAGCACGAACCAGCCGGGGTAGCCCTCGTAGGTGCTCTCGGCGGTGAGCAGGCTGATGGTGGACAGGATCAGCGAGACGCCGAGCACGATCGGGGCGATCACGGCGACGCACGCCATCCAGACCCAGCCGATCTTGAAGGTGCCGCGATGGTTGAGGTGATCGCGCAGCGTGGGCAGGCCCCGCACCGCGTAGGAGACGATCAGCGTGGACACCGCCGCCGCGGCGACGATCCCGTACTCGTTGACCCACTTGTCCATCACGTCCAGCAGCGGCAGACCCATCGTGGTCGAGAACAGCGCCACCGAGACCACGGCCATCGGCACGCTGACCACGAGGGTCGCGGAGAGGCGGGCCAGGCCGAACTTGTCCTGGACCGCGGCGATGACCACCTCGACGATCGAGATCAGGGAGGTGAAGCCTGCGAGCACGAGCGAGCCGAAGAACAGCACGCCGATCAGCGCACCGGCCGGGGCCTCGGAGATGATGGTGGGGAAGGCGATGAAGGCCAGGCCCACGCCGGAGGTGACGACCTCGTCGATGGCCACTCCCTGCGCCTGGGCCATGAAGCCCAGCGCCGAGAACACGCCGATGCCGCACAGGATCTCGAAGCCCGAGTTCGCGAAGCCCACCACCAGGCCGGAGCCGGTGAGGTCGGTCTTCTTCTTCAGGTAGGAGGAGTAGGTGAGCATGATGCCGAAGGCCACCGAGAGTGAGAAGAAGATCTGCCCGTAGGCGGCGATCCACACGCCCGGATCCAGCAGCGCGGCCCAGTTGGGCTGGAAGAAGGCGTCCAGGCCGTCGACCGCGCCAGGCAGGAACAGCGAGCGCACCACCAGGATCACGAACATCACCACCAGCAGCGGGATGAACACGACCGCGCTGGCAGAGATGCCCTTCTGCACGCCGAGCGCCATCACGACGATCACCGCGAGCCACACCACGATCATCGAGATCAGCACGGCGGGCACGATGTCGAAGGAGATGGTCGCCTCGGCGCCGCCGAGCGCCTGGGTGTATTCGCCGAAGAACGCCCCGGGGTCATCGCCCCAGCGCTGGTCGAGCGAGAAGATCGTGTAGTTCGTGGCCCAGGCCAGGATCAGCGCGTAGTACAGCGCGATGATCAGGGCGATCAGCACCTGCCACCAGCCGATGAACTCGGTCCAGCGCTTGAAGCGGCGCCAGGCGGCGGGTGCCGAGCCGCGCCAGCGATGACCGAGCGCGTAGTCGAGGAACAGCAGGGGGATGCCGGCGCTCAGCAGCGCGACCAGGTACGGCAGGATGAACGCGCCGCCGCCGTTCTCGTAGGCGACGGCCGGGAAGCGCCAGATGTTGCCGAGCCCGACGGCGGAGCCGATGGCGGCGAAGATGAACGCGGTGCGGCCGGAGAAGGCGCCGCGGTCGGCGCTCGGCGCTGTGGCGCCGGCGGATGAGGTCGATGCACTCACGGTGTGCCTCCGAAGGAGCTGCGCCGCAGGGCGGCGCTTGAGAGGGGCCGACGACGGTGACGGCCCGGGGGAAGGGACTACGCCCGAGGGGCGATGCTGGGCCGCGGGGGTGGGCGGTCCGGAGGACAGCACGGGAGCGGGATCGCCGCGTCGCACTGAGGTGGATGGTACCGCCACGCGGGGGCCGACGGGAGAGCGCCGGTTCCTGCATCGAGGCAGAGGGACCCGTCGGTGAGCGCCCGTCGGTGAACATTCACCCTCCCGTCCACCCCGCGGCTGAGACCTGGCTTACATTGGCCGACATGTCATCTGAGTCGACGGCACCCCCCGAGGCCCGGCAC
>JAAZLF010000503.1 GCA_012799425.1 Actinomycetales bacterium
AGCCGCATCGTCGAGCGGTCCGGATCGTCGGCGAAGAACGACCAGCCCGGCAGGTACGCGACCCCGGCCTCGACGGCGTCCGCGAGCATCACCTGCGCGTCGTAGCCCTCACCGAGCGCCGCCCACAGGAACATCCCGCCCTCGGGATGGGTGACGTGCGCGCCCTCGGGCAGCACCGGGGCGATCGCCTGCGCCATCGCATCGCGCCGTTCGCGGTACACCGCGCTGACACGGGCGACGTGGCCATCGAGATCGGCGGTCTCCAGGTACCGGGCCACCGTCAGCTGATCCACCACCGAGGACTGCATCGAGATCGCGGCCTTCGCCACGGCGAGGGTGTCCAGGACCGGGCCCTCGGCACGCATCCAGCCGATGCGCACCCCCGGGCTCATCAGCTTGCTCATCGAGTTCAGCAGGATCGTGCGCGCGCTCATCCCCGGCAGCGAGGCGATCGGCGCCCAGGTGCTGCCGGTGAAGCTCAGCGCCCCGTAGGGGTCGTCCTCGATCAACGGGACGTCGGTGCGCTGCAGCACCTCGGCCACCGCCTGCCGGCGCGCCACCGGCATGGTGCGCCCGGTGGGGTTCTGGAAGCTCGGGATCAGGTACACCATCCGCGGGTGATGGGTGCGGATCGCCTCGGCGAGAGCCTCCGGCACAACCCCGTCGTCATCGGTCTCGACCCCGATCATGCGGGCGCCGTGCACGGAGAAGGCCTGCACCGCCGCGAGGTAGGTGGGCGACTCGACCAGCACCACGTCCCCGGGCTCGAGCAGGGCCTGCGCGACGACGAACAGACCCTCCTGCGAACCGGAGGTGACACGGATCTGGGAGGCGTCCGTGGGCAGCTCGCGCGAGAGGCGGCGCGCGGCCTGCTCGCGCAGCTCGGTCTCGCCCTCGCTGACCCCGTACTGCAGAGCGCGGTGTCCCTGATGCTCGAGCACCCAGTCGTAGCAGGTCTTCACGTCCCCGAGGGCGAACAGCGACGGATCCGGGATCCCACCGGCGAAGGAGACGACGTCCTCGCGCGCGGCGAGGGCGAAGATGTCCTTCAGAGGAGAGGATTCCATCCCCGCGTAGCGTGCGGCGACGGGGAAGCGGAACGGCTGGCTGGTGGGCTCGTAGGGAGCGGACGCGGTCATCCGCCCATGGTGTCACGCGAGCACGGCGCCCTCGAGGAGCAGCAGTGCCTGTTTCGTCTCGATCCCGCCCGCGTAGCCGGTCATCGCGCCGCTGCTGCCCACCACCCGGTGGCAGGGCACCACGATCGACAGCGGGTTCGCGCCCACGGCGGCGCCGACGGCCTGGGCCGCGCGAGGGCGCTCGAGCGCGTGCGCGATCGCGCCGTATGTGGTGGTGCTGCCGCGGGGGATGGCACCGAGCTGCGCCCACACGGCCCGCTGGAACGGGGTGCCCTCGGGAGCCAGGGGCAGCGTGAACTCCTCCCTCTCTCCGGCGAGGTACTCCTGCAGCTGCTGCTCGGCCTGATCCAGCACCGCATGGGTGCCCTCCACACGGGACCCGATCCGCTCGGCGGAGGGGAAGCGCAGCTGTCCCCGCCGCCAGACGCCGACCAGGCCCACCGGGCCGGCGGCCAGCACGTAGCTCCCCAGGCGCGTCTCGACGAGCCGGTGCACGGGAGCGTCCTGGGGGTGAACGGGGGTCATGAGCGGTCCTTCCGGAGGGTGCGGCGGTCTGCGGGGAGGGTGTCGCGGTGGTGCCACAGGTGCATCACCGCATAGCTGCGCCAGGGCGAGGCCGCGCCGAGCGCGGTCTGCATCGAGGGGAAACCCACGGCCAGGCCGAGATCGCGGGCGGCTGCCAGCAGCGCCACGTCCCGCGCCGGGGCCACATCCGTGGCCCGAGCGCCGCGCAGCAGTGCGTAGTCCGCGGTCCACGGGCCGATGCCGCGCCGGGCCAGCAGCTGCTCGCGCAGCTCGGGCAGGGCCAGGTGGGGATCGGGAGGATCGGCGAGCAGCGAGGACAGAGCCTGCCGACGGGCCCCGGGCCCGCGGAACCACTCCTCGGCGCGGGCTCCGGCGAGCGCCGGTTCCGGGGCGAGACGGTGGATGCGCTCGCAGCGCATCGGCTCCGGCAGCGCGGTCCCGAGCAGGTCCGTGGCCCCGGTGAGCAGCGCGCGGGCACGATCGGTGCTGATCTGCTGACCCACCACCGCCCACAGCAGTGCCTCGGTGAGGCTCGGACTGCCCGGCAGCCGGACCCCGGGGCGGGCCTCGAGCAGCGGGCCGAGCACGGGCAGGGAGGCCCGCAGCCCGGCATCGATCCCGGCGGGATCCGCCTCCAGGTCCAGCATCCGACGCGCCAGTGCGACCGCCGCCGCCATGTCCTTCAGATCACCGAGCCGGACAGTGAAGGGCAACGGCCCCTTCGGCACTGCCAGATCGACCTCGAGCACGGCCGGACCGTGGGGGAGCCGCACCGCGCGCTTCCAACGCAGGTCCTCCACGTGCTCGACGCCCGGGATCGCCCGCGCCGCGAACCAGCGGGCCAGGCCCTGGCCATCGAAGGGGCGCCTCACGGTCAGCCGGGCCTCCACCACCGCGACGTCGGCCGCCGCGGCCAGCGCGGTGCGGCGCGCGGAGGGGGCGCTGTCACGGATCGCGGAGGGAGGGCGGCCGTAGATCCGGGTCACCGTCTCGTGCAGCTGGCGCTCGCTGCCGACGCCGGAGGCCGTCGCGATCTCCGCCATCGACCAGGACGTCGAGGTCAGCAGGTCGTGGGCGCGCCGGGCGCGTGCCATCCGGGCATGGGAGACGGCGCCTGCACCGGTGCTCTCCACCAGGGCTCGGTGCAGCGTCCGCTCGGTGACGTGCAGGCGCTGGGCGAGATCCGCCACGTGCGCCGTGCCCTCGGGGCCGGGATCCAGCGCACCGGCCGCGATCAGCTCGAGCGCGCGAGCGCTGAGCGAACCGGCCGCCTCAGCGGGGGCGGAGCCGGGCGGCGCGAGCGGACCGCACCGTTTGCAGGCCCGGTACCCGCGCTCGACGGCCGCGGCCGCGCTGGGTGCGAACTCCACCCGGTCGCGGCGCGGCGTGCGGGACGGGCAGGAGGGCAGGCAGAAGATTCCCGTGGACCGCACGCAGGTGAAGAAGATCCCGTCGAATCGGGCGTCGCGGGCGGAGATCGCCGCGTAGCGCTGGTCCTCCGTGAGCCTCTCCATACCCCCAGTGAACCCCTCTGCGGCCTGCGGCGCCAGCGGGATCCGGACACGGCGGTGCGCGGCCCTCGCCCCGGAGGCCCCGCACCCCTTCCGGAGGATCAGTCCCAGCGGAACAGCGCCGCGGCGATCACGATGCCGAGCACGAGCGTGATCGCGAGGGAGAGCAGCGAGCCCACCGGGACGGCCTGCCCCGCCCAGGCGGCGGACAGCGCCTCCACCCCCGCGCCGAACGGCAGATGCGCGCCGATCGCCGCGACGGGGTCGGGGAGAGCATCGCGCCCGCCGAACATCCCGCCCACAGCGCCCAGGCCGAGGAAGCCGACCAGGCCGATCGCCACGGCCGAGCTCGGGGTGGGCGCGATGGCGGCGACGATCATCCCGGCCGAATACATCGCGGCGGCGCACAGGACGAGCACGCCCAGAGCGGCACCCAGGTGGAGCGGCGGGTTGACGTCGAAGACGATCGCCGCGACCGCGAGGGCCAGACCGATCCCGAGCAGGGACTGCAGGATCGAGACGATCACCTGCGCGACCAGCACCATCAGCGGTGACACCGGCGTGACGGCGAACCGTCGCAGGATCCCGGACCGGCGGTAGTAGGCCAGGAAGCTCGGCATGTTCAGCACCCCGATGAACGTCAGCACCATCACCGTCACCAGAGGCATCACGTACAGGTCCAGAGCGGTGCGACCGGCGGTGATCACCTCTTGGCTCGCAGAGGACGCACTGGTCAGCAGGATCAGCACGGGGAGCCCCAGCGGGGTGATCAGGCCGGCCGGATCGCGGGCCACCATCGTGGCCTCTGCGCGCACCATGATCATCAGCGAGCGGAGCCCCGGTCGGTGCGGGCGGGGGTGCGGGGGGCGGGCCCGCTCGTAGGGCGTGGCTGTGGTGCTCATTCGGAGACCTCCCTCTCGTGCAGCTCCTGACCGGTGAGGGTGACGAAGGCGTCCTCCAGGGTGGCCGCTCCGGCCTCGGCGGTGACCTCGGCGGGTGTTCCTGTGGAGAGCACACGCCCGCCCTCGAGCAGGACGATCCGGTCGCACAGCCGCGCGACCTCGTCCATCGCATGGCTGACCAGCAGGACCGTCACCCCCTCGGCACGCAGCTGCTCGATGGTGCGCCACATCCGGCGCCGTGCCCCGGGATCCAGGCCCGTGGTGAGCTCATCGAGGATCAGCACCCGGGGGCGCCCGGCCAGGGCCAGCGCCACCGAGACGCGCTGGCGCTGACCGCCCGAGAGCTTCTCGAAGCGCTCGCCGGCCTTGTCCCTCAGCTCCACCAGCTCGAGGAGCTCTGCGTGGGGGCGGGGGTCGGGGTAGAAGCTGCGGTACAGCGTCAACAGCTCGTCCACGGTCAGGGCGCCGTGCAGGTAGCCCTCCTGCAGCTGGACGCCCAGGATCTGGCGCACTCGTGCCCGGTCCTGGAAGGGATCCAGCCCCCTCACCGACACGCTCCCGCCGTCGGGTCGCCGCAGTCCGGCGATCATCTCGACCGTGGTGGTCTTGCCGGCGCCGTTCGCGCCGAGGATCCCGAGCGTCTCGCCCGGGGCTGCGCTCAGGCTGACGCCGTCGACGGCGAGGACATCGCGGTATCTCTTGGTCAGGTTCTCGATCCGGACGGCGGGGCCTCGGAGGTTCTGCGTCGTCATACCTCGACGCTAGGGAGGGGAATCCTTCGACGCGCGTGCCCCCTGTCATCTCTGCCCGCCGCGGCGACCATGACGATCGGCAGGGGTGTGCGGGAGCTGCGGACCGTAGGCTTGCCGTATGCGAGGACTGGGCACCGAGGGCTGGGCCGGCGTGGTGATGCTCGTCGTCGCGGTGGCGGTGGCGCTGCCCGCACTGCTGGGCCTGGCTGACCCCCTGATCCCGCGCGCGATGTGGGTGCTGCTGCTGGCCGTCCACCTCGCGGGCGTCCTCGCCGTCGGCATCTCGCAGCGCCCGCGGCTCAGCGTGACAGCGCTCGCCGCCGCTGTGCTCAGCTCGTGGCTGCTGGTGCTCACGGCGCCCGGCATGGGGCTGCTCAACATCCTGGTGGTGATCACCGCGGCGATCAGCGTCTACACGGTGTCCCTGAGGGTCACCATGGCGCTCATCGCCCTGAACACCGTGGTGATCCTGCTGGCGCTCCAGGTCCCGGCCGCGGATCTGTTCGAGCCCTTCATGGTCGGCGGCTTCTATCTGCTGATCCAGCTGGCGACCGCTTTCAGCACCACCACCCTGCTGCGGGAGAAGCGGATGCGGACGGAGCTGGCGCAGGCGCACGTGGAGCTGAAGGCCGCCGGGCTCCTGCTGGCGGAGTCGACCCGCACCGCGGAGAGGCTGCGGATCTCCCGTGAACTCCATGACCTGATCGGACACCAGCTCACCGTGCTCACCCTCAACCTCGAAGCGGCGCGCCACCTCGGCGACGACGAGGGGTGCAGACATGTGGAGCGGGCCGACGAGGTGGCCCGCGGCCTGCTGCGCGATGTCCGGGCGACGGTGGGGGAGCTGCGTGCCCGCCCCACCGATCTCCGGCGGGCACTGGAGGAGATGGTCGAGGGCATCCCGGGCCTGGCCGTCGGCGTCGAGGTCGAGCCCGGCCTGGATCTCCAGGACGAGCATCAGATCGCCTTCATCCGCCTCGCCCAGGAGGCGGCGACCAACACGATCCGCCACTCCGAGGCCTCCCGGCTCCAGATCGACGTCTCGCGACACGAGGACCGGGTCTCGCTGATCGCGCGGGACGACGGGAACGGCGCCCGCTCGCCCGAGCTCGGCAACGGGCTGCGCGGGCTGAGCGAGAGGTTCGAATCCCTCGGCGGCGACCTCACCGTCGACGGCACCTCCGGGTTCACGGTGACCGGCCGGGTGGCGACATGACCCGAGTGATCGTGATCGATGACCAGGCCCTGGTGCGCGAGGGGATCCGGACCCTGCTGCAGGTGGCGGGGATCGACGTGGTCGCCGAGGCGGCCGACGGGCGGGAGGGGCTGGCAGCGATCGCCGCACACCCGGTGGACGTGGTGCTGATGGATCTGAGGATGCCTCGGTTCGATGGCATCTGGGCGCTCGAGGAGCTCCAGGCACAGAGCTCGCCGGTGCCCGTCCTGGTCCTCACCACCTTCGACGACGACGAGCTCGTGCTGCAGGCCCTGCGCGCCGGGGCGCGCGGCTACCTGCTCAAGGACGTCACCGTCGACCGCCTCGCCCACGCAGTGCGCACCCTCGAGGTCGGCGGCACCCTCATCTCGCCCTCCATCACGGAGGGGCTGCTGCGCGCGGTCCGCTCCGAGGCGGCGCCGTCACCGGAGGCCGCGGCGCCCCTCCAGGCGCTGACCGAGAGGGAGACCGATGTGCTGCGCATGCTCGCCGAGGGCTACAGCACCCGTGAGATCGCCGGGCTGCTCCACCTGGCCGAGGGCACCGTCAAGAACCACATCTCCATGGTCCTGCAGAAGCTGGGAGCCAGGGACCGCACCAGCGCGGTGCTGCGGGCGCTGCGCGAGGGGATCCTGGGGTAGGGCCGTGTCCCAGCCGTGTCCCAGCGGCGGGGCTCGGGGCTATCGGCGCGCGATCATCGGCGTGAACGACGAGGCCGCGACATCCGATGGATGCCGCGGCCTCGTGCCGTGGAGCGGGCGACGGGAATCGAACCCGCGTAATCAGTTTGGAAGACTGAGGCTCTACCATTGAGCTACGCCCGCGTTGCCGTCCCATTGAACCAGATCAGCGGCGCGAGAGCACATCCGCAGTGGCGGAGGCGACATGCATCTGCTCACAGGCCCCGGTGGCGACCACAGCACCTTGCAGGAGGAACGGGTAATATTCCCTGGGTTGCCCTCCGGGGTGTAGCTCAGCTTGGTAGAGCACCCGCTTTGGGAGCGGGAAGTCGCAGGTTCAAATCCTGTCACCCCGACTCCGTCGCCGGGTCGCCGTCGTGCGAGCTCCGGGGCGTCATCAGAAACGTCCACCTACTGTCCATCTACAGGGAGACCTGACCAGTGAAGACCGAGTCCGAGAAGCTCAGCCCCACCCGGGTGAAGCTCACCGTCGAGGTGCCCTTCGACGAGCTCAAGCCCGCCGTCGAGACCGCCACCAAGAAGATCGCCGATCAGGTGCAGATCCCCGGCTTCCGCAAGGGCAAGGTCCCCTCCAAGCTCGTCGAGCAGCGCTTCGGTCGCCCCGCGATCATGCAGGAGGCCGTCAACGACGCCCTGCCCGACTTCTACCAGCAGGCTGCTGCTGAGGCGGAGATCAAGCCCGTCGGCCGCCCCGAGGTGGAGATCACCGAGGTGCCCGGCCTGGATGGTTCCGAGGATGGAAGCCTCCTCTTCACCGTCGAGCAGGATGTCCGCCCCGAGATCGAGCTGCCCGACTTCTCGACCTACGAGGTCGAGATCGAGGAGCCCAGCGTCGACGAGGATGCCGTCGAGGTCCGCCTGGACGAGCTGCGCGAGCGCTTCGGCACCCTGGTGGGCGTCGATCGCCCCGCACAGGATCGCGATTTCGTGTCCCTCGACATGGTCGCGACGATCGACGACGAGGAGATCGAGTCCGTCGAGGGCGTGTCCTACCAGATCGGTGAGGGCAACATGCTCGAGGGCCTCGACGAGGCGCTCATCGGCCTCTCCGCCGAGGAGACCACCACCTTCGCCTCCAAGCTGGCCGGCGGCGACCGTGCCGGTGAGGAAGCACAGGTCAAGGTCACCGCGCAGTCCGTCAAGGTGCGCGAGCTGCCCGAGGCCGACGATGAGTTCGCCGAGATGGCCTCCGAGTTCGACACCATCGATGAGCTCAAGGACGACCTGAAGAAGCAG
>JAAZLF010000504.1 GCA_012799425.1 Actinomycetales bacterium
CCGATGTGGGTGGCGGTCTGGGCGTAGACGTCCTCGATGCGGCCGAACAGCTCCTCGATGACGTAGTTCCAGTGCGGGAACATGTCCGCGACGATGCCGCCGCCGTCCTCGCTGCGGTAGTTCCAGGAGGGGCGCTGGGCGGCCTGCCAGTCGCCCTCGTAGACCCAGTAGCCGAACTCGCCGCGCACGGAGAGGATCTCGCCGAAGAAGCCGGAGTCGATCAGGCGGCGCAGCTTGAGCAGGCCGGGCAGGTAGAGCTTGTCGTGCACGACGCCGTTGACCGTGCCGTGCTCCTTGGCCAGGCGGGCCAGCTCGAGGGCATCCTCGAAGGATTCGGCGGTGGGCTTCTCGGTGTAGATGGCCTTGCCGGCGGCGATGGCCTTCTTGAGGTTCGCCACGCGCAGGTTGGTGACCAGGGCGTCGAAGTAGACCTCGTAGTCGGGGTTCGCGAGCGCCTCGTCGACGTCGGTGGTCCACTTCGTCAGGCCGTGCTTCTCGGCGACGCCGCGCAGCTTCTCCTCGTTGCGGCCCACCAGCAGCAGATCCGGCAGCAGGCGATCGCCTCCGGCGAGCTCGACCCCGCCCTGCTCCTGGATGGCCAGCAGGGACCGCACCAGGTGCTGGCGGTAGCCCATGCGCCCGGTGGCGCCGTTGACGATGATCCCGATCCTGCGTGTAGCCATGAGTGTGCTCCTGTGTACTGTGCGCCGCGGCATCAACGCCCGGCGGTAACCGCTTTCCTCCGGATGATTAGACCATGGGTCGACGTCGCGGGCAAGCCCTTGCCCGGCGCGCCGGCCCCTCCCTCGCCTCGGCACCGCCGAGCCTGCGGCAACACCGGGCAAGCAGTGGGTCAGATCACAGGGCTGGCCGTAGGAAGATGGACACCGCATCCTGGACGATGCACCGCGCACAGGGGCGAGGACGCCCCGTCACTCCCGCGCCCGACGAAAGGCTCCCGCGTGCCCCCTTCCCCCGCCCTCCGCCGAGGCGGTCCCGCCCAGCGCTGGCTCGAGGCCCTTCCCCTCGGCAACGGCCGCCTGGGCGCGATGGCCTGGGGCGACCCGCACCGCGCGATGTTCTCGCTCAACGAGTCCACGCTGTGGTCCGGCGGCCCCGAGACGGATCTCCCCCACCGCACCGATCGCCATGAGGCCGCGGCCGCGATCGCCCGCTCCCGCTCGCTGTTCGAGAACGGCTCGGTGCTCGAGGCGCAGCGCGAGATCGAGCGCCTGGGCGCCGCCTGGTCGCAGGCCTACCTGCCCGTCGGGGACCTGAGCGTCCTGCTCGAGGGCGCCACGGAGGATGCGCCGACGGCGGAGCGGACGCTGGATCTGGCCCACGCCGAGCACGTGGTCCACGCCGAGTCCGGGGAGCAGCTCAGCTTCGCCAGCCGGGCCGACGAGGTCCTGGTCCATGCCGCCCCCTGTCCCGTCGGCGCCCGCGCGGCCCTGGAGTTCACGTCCCCGCTGGTCGAGGAGCGCCGCGACGTCGGCCCCGACTCCCTCACCGTGCTGCTGCGTGCCCCGTCGGACGTTCCCGCCGGGCAGTTCCGGCGCGACGAGGAGGTGGCGTGGGACGCCGGCGCGGCGAGCCGCGCAGCCGTCGCGGTGCGGATGAGCGTCACCGAGGGGCGCCTGCTGCTGGTCTGCGCCGTGGCCACCACCTGGCAGGGGCTGGGCCGGGCCCCCGACCGTGACATCCAGGAGGTCATCGACGAGGCGACCGCACAGGCCGAGGCCGCTCTCGCCCGCGGCGAGGAGGAGCTGCGCCGACGCCACCGGGAGTCCCCGGCGCCCGGGCTCGAGGAGGTCTCCCTCGCGCTGAGCGGCTCGGAGGAGGCGGAGCTGCTCGCGACGACCTTCGCCTACGGCCGCTACCTGCTGGCCTCCGCCTCGCGTCCCGGCCTGCCGCCGGCGAACCTGCAGGGCCTGTGGAACGCACGCCTCGAGGCACCGTGGTCCTCGAACTACACGGTGAACATCAACCTCGAGATGAACCACTGGGGCGCCGGGGTCGCGCATGTGCCGGCGGCCGCCGCGGCGCTCGAGCAGTACGTCCAGATGCTGCGCACGGCGGGTGCGGAGACCGCGCGCCGCCTCTACGGCGCCGACGGCTGGACCGTCCACCACAACTCCGACCCCTGGGGCTACACGGATCCGGTGCGGGGCGAGCCGTCCTGGTCGACCTGGCCGATGGGCGGATTGTGGCTCGAGAGGGAGCTGGACTCCCTGGCCTCCTTCAGCGGACGCAGCGCCGAGGAGATCGCGCAGCAGCGCTTCCCCGCGCTGCGCGAGGCGGTCGCCTTCGGGCTCTGCCTGCTGCACGAGAGCGCCGACGGCCACCTGGCGACCTTCCCGTCCACGTCCCCGGAGAACCTGTGGCGCACCTCGCAGGGCGAGGTGGTGAGCCTCAGCGAGGGCACCGGGATGGACCGCTGGCTGCTGCACGAGGCGGCACAGCACCTGCTGGAGGCGGCTGCGACCCTGGGTCGCCAGCAGGATCCGGTGGTCCAGCGCGCCGCCTCCGCGCTCGCACTCGTGCCCGGCCCGCGCATCGGGGCCGACGGCCGCGTGCTCGAGTGGCACCGTGACGGCCTCGAGGAGGCCGAACCCGAGCATCGGCACGTCTCCCACCTGGGCTTCCTCTATCCGGGCGAGGGCCCCGTGGAGCCCGAGCTGGAGCAGGCCGTGGCCCGCTCGCTCGAGGCGCGCGGCGATGAGGCGACCGGCTGGTCGCTGGTGTGGAAGGCGTGCCTGTGGGCGCGCTTGCACCGCGGCGACCGGGTCCAGTCGCTGCTCGAGCTGTTCCTGCGCGACGCCGAGACCGAGGAGGGCGAGCGCAGCGGCCTGTACCCGAACCTCTTCTCCGCCCATCCCCCGTTCCAGATCGACGGGAACCTCGGCATCGTCGCGGCGCTCGCGGAGTGCCTCCTGCAGAGCCATCGCGGGGAGATCGAGCTGCTGCCGGCGCTGCCGCCGATGATGGCCGACGGCTCCGTGCACGGCCTGCGGGCGCGGCCCGGCATCGCGGTGGACATGGCATGGAGCGGGGGCGAGCTGACCTCGCTGGCCCTGCGGCCGACGGGAGAGGGCGCGCTCGGCACTCACCGGGTGCGCCGCGGGGACCGCGTGGTGAGCGTGGGCCTGAGCGGATTCGAGCCGGTCGAGCTCGACGTCGCCGCACTGCGCTGACGGGCACGGCGCTGACGGGCGCGGTGCTGACGGGCCCAGCGCTGACGGGCGCGGCGCCCAGCTTCTCGGGAGCCGAGAGTCTGCGACGATGACCCCGGCCCCATCGGAGGATCACCAGGCGACAGCATGGTGCGGGAGGTGCGTGAGACATGGGCACAGCAGACCGGCCGGAGATCCCGCGCAGGGCCTTCGCCGCTGCGGCGGCGCTGGTGGCGCTGGCGGGCGCGAGCGCCTGCACCCGAGGTGACGAGCATGCGGTGGAGCTCGCCGGCAGTGCTCCGACCTCGACCGTCCTGCCCGGCGAGGACCTCGCGGCCACCGCCCTCGCCCTGAGCGCGGTGCTGTACGAATCGGCCGACATCGCCGTCCTGGCGAGCGAGGAGACCGTGGACGGGCTCGCCCCGCTGAGCTCCCGGGCAGGGATCCCCCTGCTGGTGGGGACCGACCGTGCGGTCGCCGAGGAGATCTCCCGGCTGGGCGTGACCACGGCGATCACGGCGGAGGGCGGCGATCTCAGCGCCCTCGAGGAGCTCGGTGAGGATCTGGAGATCCTCGAGGTCGATCCCGCGGAGGCGGACGCCCAGGCCCCGGAGGTCCGGGCCGACGGCAGCCCCGTGCCGGTCACCCTCTTCGTGGACCCCCGGCTGGAGCTGCCTGCCCAGGCGATCGCCGCC
>JAAZLF010000505.1 GCA_012799425.1 Actinomycetales bacterium
CGCCGCATCGCGCACCTGCTGCGCTCGGGCGAGGCGATGCCCGGGGAGATCCTGGCGATCACCTTCACCAACAAGGCCGCCGCGGAGATGCGCGAGCGCGTGGGCGAGCTGGTGGGCCCCGTCGCGCGCAGCATGTGGGTCTCCACCTTCCACAGCGCCTGCGTGAGGATTCTGCGCCGCGACGCCGCCGCGGCCGGCCTGAAGAGCTCCTTCACCATCTACGACAGCGCCGATTCCCTGCGACTGATCACCACGATCGCCAAGGATCTCGAGCTGGACACGAAGAAGCATGCACCCCGCGCGCTGGCCTCCCGGATCTCCACGCTGAAGAACGACCTCATCGATCCGATCGACTTCGCCGATCAGGCCGAGAGCGCCAAGAACCCCTTCGAGCGGACCCTCGCCCGCATCTACACCAACTACACCGAGCGGCTGCGCCAGGCCAACGCCGTCGACTTCGACGACCTGATCGGTCTGACCGTCGCCCTGCTGCGCGAGAACCCCGCGATCCGCGAAGGCTACCGCCGCCGCTTCCGCCACCTGCTGGTGGACGAGTACCAGGACACCAACACCGCCCAGTACCAGCTGGTGCGGGAGCTGGTGGGGGACGATCCGCGAGCCGATCTCACCGTGGTGGGCGACTCGGACCAGTCGATCTACGCCTTCCGCGGTGCGACCATCCGCAACATCGTCGAGTTCGAGCAGGACTTCCCCACGGCCCGCACCATCGTGCTCGAGCAGAACTACCGTTCGACCCAGAACATCCTCTCGGCCGCGAACTCGGTGATCGAGGAGAACTCGGGGCGGCGCAAGAAGAACCTGTGGACCGATCAGGGCACAGGCGAGAAGATCACCCTCTACGTCGCGGACGACGAGAAGGCCGAGGCCCGGTACATCGGCCGCCAGATCGACGCCCTGGTCGACGACGGCCGCAGCGCGGGGGACATCGCGATCTTCTACCGTGCCAACGCCCAGTCCCGGGCGCTGGAGGACCAGCTGATCCGCATCGGCCTGCCCTATCGCGTGGTGGGCGGCACCCGCTTCTACGAGCGCCGCGAGATCAAGGACGCGGTCGCCTACCTGCAGGTGCTGGCCAACCCGGCCGACGAGATCAACCTGCGTCGCATCCTCAACGTCCCCAAACGCGGGATCGGCGACCGTGCGGAGGCCGCGATCGCCATGCTCGCCGAGCGCGAGCGGATCGGCTTCGGCGAGGCGCTGCGCCGGGCCGAGGAGGCCCCCGGCATCGCCACCCGCTCGCTGAACGCGGTGCGCACGTTCGTGGCGATGCTCGACGATCTGCAGGAGATGACCGAGAAGGGGGAGGGCCCTGCCGAACTGCTCGAGGCGATCCTCACCCGCTCCGGCTACTACGCCGAGCTGCAGGGCAGCGACGACCCGCAGGACGAGTCGCGACTGGAGAACCTCGCCGAGCTGATCAGCGTCGCCGCCGAGTTCGAAGCCCAGGTCGAGGAGGCCGACGCCGTGGCCAGCGAGCTCGAGGACGACGAGGACACAGCGCCCGGTTCCGATATCGCGCCCGACGCGGCGCTGCGAGCGCCGGAGGATCCGGAGGCGAGCCTCGTGGACCGCTTCCTGGAGAAGGTGTCTCTGGTGGCTGACGCCGATCAGCTTCCGGGAGAGGAGGACCAGTTCGTCACGCTGATGACGCTGCACACCGCCAAGGGCCTCGAGTTCCCGGTCGTGTTCCTCACCGGCATGGAGGACGGCACCTTCCCGCACAACCGCACCCTGAGCGATCCCGAGGAGCTCCAGGAGGAGCGCCGCCTGGCCTATGTGGGCATCACCCGTGCCCGCGAGAAGCTCTACCTGACCCGCTCCCAGATGCGTGCGACCTGGGGGCAGACCCAGTTCATGCCCGCCAGCCGCTTCCTCGACGAGGTCCCGGAGCCCGTGCTCGACATCGCCCGCGCGGGCTCGAGCCTCAGCGGCGCCGGCTTCGGCGGCTACAGCGGCAGCTCGGGCGGTTCCGGCGGCAGCTACGGCTCCCAGCGGGGCCCGTCC
>JAAZLF010000506.1 GCA_012799425.1 Actinomycetales bacterium
GGCGGGGACGTCATCTCCTTCGTGCAGAAGATCAGCCACCTCAGCTTCGTCGAGGCGGTCGAGATGCTCGCGGGGCGATATGGCGTCCAACTGCACTACGAGGACTCCGGCGGGGGCAGGGGCGAACGACCCGACTTCGGCACCCGCCGGCGCCTGATCGATGCGCACGCGATCGCCGAGGAGTACTTCCGCGAGCAGCTGCGCGGCCCGGCCGCCGAGGTGGGACGGCGCTTCCTCACCGAGCGCGGATTCGACCAGGAGGCCGCCGACCACTTCGGCGTGGGCTTCGCCCCCGAAGGGTGGGACGCGCTGACCGGTGTGCTGCGAAAGCGCGGCTTCACCGAGGAGGAGCTGGTCGCGAGCGGGCTGGTCTCGCAGGGGCAGCGCGGGGTCTATGACCGCTTCCGGGGCCGCCTGGTGTGGCCGATCCGCGACATCACCGGCAACACCATCGGTTTCGGTGCCCGGCGCCTGCTCGAGTCCGACAAGGGCCCCAAGTACCTCAACACCCCCGAGACGGCGATCTACCACAAGTCCACCGTGCTCTACGGCCTCGACATCGCACGCAAGGAGATCTCCTCCCAGCACCGCGTGGTGGTCGTCGAGGGCTACACCGACGTGATGGCCGCGCACCTGGCCGGGGTGACGACTGCCGTGGCCTCCTGCGGCACCGCCTTCGGTGCTGAGCACGTGAAGATCGTCCGCCGCGTGATGGGTGATTCGAATCCGTCGGCCGGGCTGCGCCTGAACACCGACGGGCGCGGGCTCGCCGGGGAGGTGATCTTCACCTTCGACGGCGACGCCGCTGGACAGAAGGCCGCGCTGCGCGCGTTCGAGGAGGATCAGCGCTTCGTCGCCCAGACCTACGTCGCCGTGGAGCCCAGCGGCATGGACCCCTGCGACCTGCGGATCCAGCAGGGCGATCAAGCGGTGCGGGACCTCATCGAGACCCGCCGGCCCCTGTTCGAGTTCGCGATCCGCTCCGCGATCTCCCAGGTCGATCTCGACACCGTCGAAGGCCAGGTCACCGCACTGCGCATGGCGGCTCCGGTGGTGGCGCGGATCCGGGATCGAGCGATGCGGCCCGAGTACGCGCGGCGGCTGGCCGGCTGGCTCGGCATGGAGGAGCGCACGGTGCTGCGCGCCGTGCACGACGCCGCCCGCAGCGAGGGCCGGGGCGGCCACCGTGCGGAGGAGCCGCCGCCCGAGCCCGAGCGGGCGAGGGAGGGGGCCGACGGGTCGGAGGCCGGCCTGCCGAGCGCCCGCCTGGCCGATGTGGTCAACCCCCGTGACCCCGTGGGACAGGTGGAGACCCAGTCCCTCGCGGTGATGATGCAGGCACCCCAGCTGCTGGATCCCCAGAAGGTGGCCGCGCTGCCGGACGACTCCTTCCACGTCCCCGCCCTGCAGGGCGTGTGGGACGTGATGCTCGCCGCCGGCACGCTGCTGGACGCCGTGGCGGGGACGCTGCACCCGGCGCGCTACCTCGAGCAGGTGCTCGAGGTCTCGGGTGAGACGGTCAGACCCCTGATCGTCGAGATCGCGAACCTGGACCTGCCCGCACGGGACGAGGAGGGACTGCGCAAGCTGGCTGATTCGCTCCTGGACCGGCTCAGCGAGCTGTCCATCACCCGCGAGTACTCCGTGCTCAAGCAGCGGCTCCAGCGCACCGACCCCAGCGATGCGGAGCGTCATCAGGAGATCATGGCCCGTCTCGGTCAGGTGCAGGCACGGCGACGGGCACTGCGCGCAGCCGCGGAGGAATGAGGCGGACAGCCGCCCTCAGGACCTCCGCGTCCCTGTGCGAGGCCGCCTCTTCCGCCTCCGGCTGGGCGAGAACAGGAAGAGCACGGCCTCGGCGAGCACCTCAAGCAGGAGGTTCATCGCAGATCCTCTCGTCGTCACGGTAGGCCAGGCGGTGTGAGATCTCAGGACATGGTTCGCCTATGTCTCGGGGCATTGTCCGCACGACCGGAGCTGCGTTGACCGCAGCGGGTCCAGGGTGGTGTCTCACGTCATCGTCCGCATGATAGGTGATGTCGAAGAACAGGGCGATCGTGCTCAGCGTCATCGAGGCGGGCATGAGTACCAGCGAGGTCGCACACAATTTCGGGACTGATGCGCGATCGGGTGCCTGCGGATGCAGCCGGACTTCGGTGGTCACCTCGCAGGCCCCGCACAGGTACGCCACGATCTGCGGCCCGAGCGGTACGACCCGCTCTGGGTTCTCGGCCGTTCGCAGGCGGTGGGGGACCGAGGCGGTGAGCATGGCTGGGGGCATCAGGCGACCGCCAGGTCGCCGTGCTCGAGGAGCTCGATCACTCCCAGGCCCTGCAGTGTCTCCAGCATGGTCACGTCGTCAGTGGGGTCCACCCAGGCGATCTTCCCGATCGGCTGGTCCGTCTTGGCATACGGCGCGAACAGAC
>JAAZLF010000507.1 GCA_012799425.1 Actinomycetales bacterium
ATGGCTGGCCAGCATCACCGTCGCGGTCAGCAGCAGCCACACCACCAGGCACACCCCGAGATACTGCGCAACTGCTCGCCTGCCGGTCAGCCGTGCTCCGAGGCGGAACGCGTCACCGCCGATCAGTGCATGGGTCCAGGCGATCGCTCCGCTGAACAGCCCGATGTCCACGAGATGGTCGCCCAGATCGGGCGGCAAGGAGCCGTCGTCCTGCGCGGTGACGATGTCGAAGCCGCTCCAGTGCAGCGAACCGGGAGCCCAGTCGCTGAGCAGGATGATGCCCGCCGCCCCGAGCACGAGCACGAGCTGCCCGGCGCTGATCAGCAGGGTGCGGGCGCGCACCGCGTGCGTGCGGGAGATTCCCAGCGTGCTGCGCAGCTGCTGGCCGTCCTCGAGCACCGGATCGGCGAGATCCGCCGGGAGCCGCACGGCGAGCAGGATCAGCACGATGCCGAGCCGGAAGTCGAAGAGGATCGCGCACTGGAGAGCCACTGTCATGAACACCCCGTACAGGGCGAACAGGTCACGGCGTCGCCGCCATTCGTGGCCCAGCGCCCGGCGCAGCGGGGTCGAAGGGCGCTTCTGAGCGATCGTCTGCGCGGTGCCGGTCATCGTGCGACCTCCCGGAGGGTGAAGGTGAGGACGTCCTGGAGCGTGGGGCGGCGCAGGTCCGTCAGCCCGGTCAGCCCCACCGCGTCCTCGACCCGGACCAGGGCCTCGAGCCTCTCCCCGCTGCGACGGACGCCCTGCAGCTCGGCGGTGGGTGCGGTGGAGGCCTCGGCCGTGACCATCACGTGGTCCTCGACCACGTCGAGCGCACTGCCCTCGAGCACCACGCGCCCCTTGTGCAGGAGCACGACGTGGTCGACGAACCGTTCGATCTCGCCGAGGTCGTGGGTGGACAGCAGGATCGTTCGATCCTCGGCGCCCGCGTGGTGCACGCGCAGCTCGTCGATCACCTCGGTGCGGGCCAGGGGGTCCAGGTGGGCGAAGGGCTCGTCGAGCATCAGCAGGGTGGGCCGGATGCCGAGGGCGACGGCGAGCAGCAGCCGGGTGCGCTGCCCGGCGGAGAGTCGCCTCAGCTGTGCGGAGGGCTCGATGCGTGCGCGGCGAAGCAGGGTTCCGACGAGGCGCGGATCGTAGTGGGGCTCGACTCGTCGCTGGGCGATCACGAGGTCGTCCGCGCTCCAGTGAGCGGGTTGGAAGGGGTCATCGGGAACGATCCCGATGCCGGCGGGGAGGGCGTCCTCGGGGCCGCCGATCGACGCTCCCTCGACCTGGATGTCCCCGGCGCTCGGCGCGTAGGCGCCGCTCAGGGTGCGCAGCAGGGTGGTCTTGCCGGCGCCGTTGGTGCCGACGAGCGCGGTGACCTGGCCGCGGGGCACGTCGAAGGAGACGTCCCGCAGCACGTGGCGCACCGGGCGGGTCCAGCGCTGCGGATCCGGAAGGTGGACGTCGAGGCCGCGCACCGAGACGGCGGGGCTCATCGGGTCACCGCCCGGGGCGAGGAGTCGAGCTCTCGGATCCAGCGGCGGGCCCTGGCGCGCAGCCCGAGCAGGAGCAGGAGCACTGCCGCGACGAAAAGGGCCACCATCACCGTGGTCCCGATGCCACCTTCCCAGGGGTCGGCGTTCTGCACGATCATCGTGAGCATCAGGGGCAACGAGAACAGCACGCCGATGAGGAAGTAGACCGGGACGCTCAGCACCGCGACGCTCCGGCCCGGTCTGCGCACGATGCATTCCCCGCCCACCACGATGCCGGTGCCGAGCAGGGCCATCGCCGAGAACAGCGTCCCGGCGAGCACGATCCCGAGCTGGGGCCCGGAGGGGTCCCCGGTGAAGGAGAACGGTGCTGCTCCACCGACTGTCTCCCTGCCGAGCTGTACGGAGAGCAGTGCACCCCCGGCCACCGTGAGGACCACCGCGGCCTGCTCGGCGAGGACCACCACCACACGTCCCCGCACCCTGTCCGCGCGGCTGAGGCCGAGGCTCGCGCGCAGCTCCTCGCGCTCGATGGTGTCGGCGCGTCCGTAGCGGTACCAGGCGAGCACCGCCCACAGGGTGAGCACCCCTGCGAACTGGTCGGTGGAGATCGCCGCCCAGAGCAGCACGGCGGCGCAGGCGATGAGGGTGGTGACCACGCGGCCGGCGTTCAGCCGCAGTTCGGTGCGGACCGCGAGACCCAGCCGTCGTTCCTCGGTGGGCGGGGCGGCAAGGTCGTGGGAGGCGTGGGTCGAGGTCATCGTGCTGTCCTCCTCGGGGCTGCTGCGTCTTCTCGCGCGGCGCGCAGCAGGTGGGTGACGATCTCGCTCACGTCGGGGCGGCGCAGCGAGGCGGTGGTGGGCAGTCCGACGGCATCGTCGACGGCGACCAGTGCACGGGTTCCCGTGCCCGTGGTCGTCGGCCCCACAAGGGAGTGCTCGGCCTCCCGTGCGATCTCGGAGCGTTCGAGCTCGCACAGCAGGAACTCCTCGCGCAGGGACTCGACGTCGCCGCTGAGCACGTCGATGCCCCGGGAGACCACCACCAGATGGTCGGCGAAGCGCTCCATGCCCTCGAGGTCATGGGTGGCCAGCAGCAGCGTGCGGTCCTCCCCCGCCATGAAGCACCGCAGGACGTCGACGAGCTCGGTGCGGGCGAGCGGGTCGAGATGCGCGAAGGGCTCATCGAGGATCAGCAGCTGCGGATCCTGCGCGAGGGCCGCGGCGAGTCCGAGCTGGGTGGCCTGGCCCTGGGACAGGCGGTTCACCTCCTGCTCGTGCGGGATGCCGAAGGCGGTCAGGAGCTCCTCGAACCAGGCGACATCGAAGCCGGGGATCGTGTCCTTGCGCATCCGTGCGATGTGCCGCGAGGTCCAGCGGCGTGGGGAGGCCGAGACACCCGGGAGGCTCGCGACGCCCTGCGGGGGCCGGACCCGGGCAGGGCCGAGCGCCGTGCCGAGCACCTCGATGGATCCGGCCGAGAAGGGGTGCGCTCCGGCGACGGCTCGCAGGGTGGTGGTCTTCCCGGCGCCGTTGGCGCCGACCATCACGGTGACCTGGCCGGTGGGGACCGTGAGATCCAGGCCCCGCACCACGGGGAGCGGCTCGGCGTAGGGCTTCGCGGTGGAGGGGACGCGCACCTCCAGCCCGCGCACGAGGACAGCGTCTGATCGGTTCTCGCTCATCGTTCCCCCTCGAGCCGCTGAGTGAGGCGGCTGGTCAGCTCCCGGTCCGCGATCCCCGCGCCGCGGGCGGCGCGCACGGCCGCGTCGAGCGCCTCGTCGATCTGCAGCAGTGCCCGTTCGCGCAGCTGGCCGGCATCCTGGGCACGCACGAACACGCCTTTGCCGCGCACGGCGTCGACCAGACCGTCGGCGACCAGTTCGTTGTACGCACGCGTGGTGGTGATGACGCTGACCCGCAGGTCGCGGGCGAGAACCCGGATCGACGGAAGAGCGTCCCCCGGGGCGAGGTCGCCGCTGAGGATCGCGGCGGCGATGCCCTCGCGGATCTGCTCGTAGATGGGCGCGGAGGCGGAGGGGTCGATCGGGATGTGCATCGCGCTCCCTCACCTCGCCCTCACCGTCAAAGTGACCCTACTGTCTATAGACAGCATAGACAGCCAGTGGATCGGGACGTCAACTCCTCCGCGCCGGCCGCCCAGCAGGGCAGACACCGCTGGGCATGACGCAACAGTCTGCGATTGCCACATTATCCTGAGCACCCTGACATTCCTGGTATTCCATTGCGCGAATCATCCGCTTTTCTCGATGCACCACACAGATTCCGTGAAGTCACCATCTTCTGAATCCTTCGGCCTCCGCCGCGGCACCCCGCTCGACGTCAGGCGGATCTGTCGCCCACCTGCAGAGAAAGGCGGCGATGCTGGCTCACCTCGCCGTCACGGAGCGCCCCTGCGCTACGCTCCCCCGCACCCCACACGCTCTGGCCGTTCCTCCACAAGGGCCGTCCATCCACATCTTCTCCACACCGCAACGAGTTATCCACAGATTCCGGCCAAGGGGTGGTGGAGTTTTTCGAACCTGTATACGATCGAGACATGGAATCGGCACCGATGCGCAACGGCGAGCACCCTGGCGGGGACACCTCCCGCCAGGACCTGGCCGCACCCTCGGGCGATGTCCTCGAGGACGTCCTCGGTCGCTTCGGCGAGATCGAGGCCGCCCCGGCGGCCCGCGCGCTGCTCGCCCAGGCCCTCGCCGCGACGCTCATGGCGTTCACTCGCACCCGGTCGGTGCGCGATCCGCTGCCGGACACCGCGCCCGGGAGCACCGAGGAGGCTCTCGCGGTCCTGGCCGGGATCGATCATCTGCGCTCTTCGCTCGCCGCGATGGATGCCACCTGGCAGGTCGCTGCGGAGCAACGGATCCGGCGTGATGACGCGTCCCGGGGCGCACCGCCGGCTGAGCAGGGCCGCGGCGCGGGGCAGGAGATCGCGCTCGCGCGCCGGATCTCACCCGCGGCCTCATCGTTCTCCCAGGCGAAGGCACGCCGGCTGGTGGAGAGCATGCCCGCTGCCGTGGAGCGACTCTGGTCGGGCGCCATGACGGATCAGCAGGCCTCCGCGATCTCCGGTGCGCTCGATGGCGCGGGGGCGGAGACCTGCCGCAGGATCGACGATCATCTCCGCGAGCACCCCGAGTTCCTGCACGGCAAGGGCCACAAGCGCCTGCAGTCCGATATCCGTGACCTGGTTCAGAAGCTCGAGCCCGAGGGGTCCCGCGAGCGTGCGGAGCGTGCGGCCCGTTCCCGGCACGTGAGGATGACCCCTCTGGCTGACGGGATGGCTCGGGTCACCGCCGTGCTGCGCGGGATCGATGCCGCCGCCCTGATGCAGTCCCTGCACACACGTGCCGAGTCGCTCCGCGCCTCGGGAGCGAAGGCCTCTCTTCCGGCGCTGGAGGCAGATCTGCTCGTCGAGGACGTCCTCAGCGGCAGCGACGGCGAGGAGGCGAGCGGCCTCGAGCGGCCCCGCCCCCGCCCCCGCCCCGGCCTGGACGTCGGCATCGTCATCACCGACACCGTCCTCCTCGGTCGGGACGACGAGGCCGAGACCGCCGAGCTCGAGGGCTACGGCATCCTCCCCGCCCACATCGTGCGAGACACCTTGCTCGGCCGGCCGCCCGGGCATCTGCGATCCTCCGAGGACGACCACCCCGACGAGGCGGTCTCGGCCTTCTTCCGCCGGCTGTACCGCAGCCCGCGCACCGGCGA
>JAAZLF010000508.1 GCA_012799425.1 Actinomycetales bacterium
CGGCCCGGCTCGACGAGCTCGCCGGAGAGCTGACTCGTGCGGGCGCCGCAGCGGTCGAGGTGCTCAGCGCGGATCTCTCCTCCCCCGCGGGCATCGCCGCCGTCGTCGAGCGGCTCACGGACACGGCGCGCCCCGTCGACATGCTGATCAACAGCGCCGGGTTCGGCCTGCCGCTCGCGTTCGAGCGCAATGACATCGAGGACGAGGCCCGCCATCTGCGACTCCATGTCGAGGTGCCGATGCGGCTGATGCACGCAGTGCTTCCAGGGATGCTGGAACGGCGCTCCGGCACGATCCTGAACATCTCCTCGGCCTCCGCTGTGATGCCGCGCTCCACCTACGGGGCAGTGAAGTCCTGGCAGGTGATGTTCTCCCGCTGGGCCAGCAGCCGGTACGGCTCGCGCGGCGTCACCGTCACCGCGGTGTGCCCCGGCTACACCCACACCGACTTCCATGCCCGGCTGGGCCTCGCCAAGGGCGAGGAGGGCATCTCCGACTGGCTGTGGCTCGAGGCGCCGCGAGTGGTCGGTGAGTCGCTGCGGGACGTGGAGAAGGGCAAGGCGGTGTCCGTGCCGAGCAAGCGGTACAAGGCGATCTATACCGTCGCGCGACTGGCCCCGACGGGGCTGATGGCGAAGCTCGCGGCGCGGGGGCGGTGAGCGTTCGCCCGGGGAAGGTCAGGCGCGCATCCGCCGGAGGTCAACTTTTCGCACCGTCCACCGTGCCGAAGAACTGCCGTGCGGCGTCGGCGAGGCGGAGCAGTCCTGCCACCGCCACGATCAGCCCGAGCAGGACGCTCTGCTCGAGCGAGACGCCGCGGGTCGCCCACGCGATCCCGAAGACGATGATCGCGACGGCCACCACCGCCCCGAAGATGGCACGGGCGAGGGTGCGTGGGCGGGAGGGCATCGGTGCTCCGATCGATCGGGACGTCCTGAACACTCCCAGCGTGCCATGGGCGCACCTCACCCGTGCGCCCCGGCGGCACGGATCGCCTCCGGATCGATCCTGCGCACCGCGTCACCGGTGATGCCGTGGGAGGCGACGTGGTCGCTGTGCAGGGCTTCGAGGCGTTCGGCGAAGTTGCGGGCCCAGCGGCCGTTGGAGCGCTCCTGCTCGGGCAGCGTCTCGTAGGTCTCCGCGGCGACCTGCTCCACCAGCTCCGCATCGAACTCCCATCGCGCGGCGAGGGTCATCGAGACGATGCGCGCCACCTCGCGCGGGGTGAAGTCGGGGAACTCGATCACCAGCGGGATGCGGGAGCGCAGCCCGGGGTTCGCGGCGAGGAACTCATCCATCTTGTCCGTGTAGCCGGCGAAGATCGCCACGAAGCGGTCGCGGTCGTTCTCCAGCCTGGTCATCAGGGTCTCGACGGCGAGCTTGCCGAAGTCGTTCGGTGTCGCCTCCACGGTGAGCTGGTAGGCCTCGTCCACGAAGAGCACCCCGCCCATGGCCTCATCGATCGCGGCGGCGGTGCGCTCCTCGGTGTGGCCGATCCAGGCCCCCACCAGCGAGCTGCGTTCGACCACCTTGACCTGAGGGTGCGCGAGGACGCCGAGGTTGTGGAAGAGCCTGGCGATGATCTCCGCGACGGTGGTCTTGCCGGTGCCGGGGTTGCCGGAGAAGACCATGTGATAGCTGGGGCGCTGCGAGCTGCCGTCGAGCTCGAGGAGCTGGCGGTCCATCGAGACCCGGTTGACCAGGCTGCGCACCCAGGCCTTCACCGGGTCCAGCCCCACCATCTGCTCCAGCTGCGCCAGCAGCTCCTCGACGGTGCGGTCCTTGGTCTCGCTGGTGCCGCCGCCGATCGCGATCAGGTCCTCGTCCCGCAGGTGGGTGAGGTCCTCGTCGCTCGAGGCGGGAGCGGACATCACTCGCCGGACCATCTGTCGCACGAGGCTCTCGTTGAGGTTGCGCACCCAGCGGCCGTTGCTGCGATCCGTGCTGCGGGCGTACAGGGAAGCGACGGTGCGACGGTAGCGGTCCTGATCGACCACGTAGTCGCCGGCGAGCAGGTCGCGGTACCCGATCTCGGCGATCTCGTCGGCCGAGTAGTCCTCGAAGTCGAACCGGTTCGGGACCCGGGACTGCAGGCCCGGGTTCATGCGCAGGAAGTCCTGCATCCGGTCCGCGTAGCCGGCGAAGATGACGACCACGTCATCGCGGTGGTTCTCCATGAAGGTGATCAGCGCATCGACCGCCTCCTGCGCGAACTCGTTGTTCTTCGCCTGGTAGAG
>JAAZLF010000509.1 GCA_012799425.1 Actinomycetales bacterium
CCTGGTCCTCGTAGACCGAGCGGTACTCCCCCGCCTCGGGGGAGGAGACGAGCGTGTCCAGGTCGCTCTCGGCGAAACGCTGGATGGCCAGTGCGGTGAGGTCGCGGACCTGTTCAGGTTCGTAGTGGCAGCCCTCCTGGCCCGGACCGTCCCAGGTCCACTGCGGCTCGTTGATCGGGCTGATGAAACGGAAGTCGATACCTTCCTCGTCCCGGAAGTGACGCACGATGTCCAGGAGGTACTGGATGAACTCCTCGTGGTTCCCGGTGGGGAGGTTCGACGTGCCGGGCTCGCCGTAGGTGCGCCCGTTGGCGGTCAGCCGGCGCGGCGGGGAGTTGACGAAGGCGGTGAAGTCCTCGACGCCGTGGGACTTCGCGGCCTGCAGGAAGCGGCGCGCGGCGGCGTCCCGGCTCCAGTCGTACCGGCGCGGCCCGGTCTCGAAGGTCTCCGCGGTGCGCCAGGGGTCGGTGATGGTCTCGTCGATGCCCCCGCCGATGTTGTACCGGTACTGGCTGAGGCCGATCCCCCGGCCGGGGGAGAAGAGCAGGCGGGCGATGCGCTCGCGCCGCGGGGCGGACCAATCGCCCACGTACTGGGACCACCAGGCGCCGGATGCGCCGAACCCGGAGATCCTCTGATGCTCCGTCCCCGGGTCGATGTGCAGGAGGTACTCCGCCGGTGCGGCGGGGTCACGCTTCTCGTCCTGGTCACGGGCCCCGCGCCCCGGCGCCCCTGCCGCGGTCGGTGCGGCGGCGACGACTATCCCGGCTGCGGTGCCCGCGCCCAGCAGGACCCGCCTGCTGAGGAGCGCTCTGTCATCTCCCCGGCGTCCGATCATGGGTGCGGGCGAAGCGGGCATGGTGTCCTCATCTCATCGTGCGCTCATCGTCGAACCACTTCCGATGACCCTTAGCGTAAGGCTCAGCGCACGGGAGGTCCAGACCTTCCGTGGAAGGATCAGTCAGTGGCGCCGGGCCGTGGGATCACCCATCCGTCCGCCGTGTCCGCAGCCTCCCGGGGGGACGGCGTCGTCTGTGAGCTCGAGGAGCTCGGCAGCCCGACACGCTCCAGGAAGGCCTCGAGCGCCAGCACCGCCATGCCGAGGCCGACGCCTTCGCCGTCGGCCTCCGTGAACCCGATGCTGACCGTCCGGGACGGGCCGGGAAGGCATTCCTGCGCGATGCGCTCGCGCACCCTGTCGTGCAGCTCGGCCCCCGTGTACCGGGTGATCCAGCCGAGGACGGAGACGTGCTCGGGGTTCAGCAGGTTCACGAGGTTCCCGATCCCTGCGGCGAGGTAGTCGCCGGTGCGCAGCAGGGCGGACTGTGCCGCCTCGTCCCCTGCGGCCTCGGCACGCATCAGCCGCTCCATGAAGTCCCGATGGTGGGTGACGTCGAGGAGGTCATGCCCCGGGCTGATCTCGCCGAGCGTGGTGCGGAAGCCTTCGACGCCGACGTACGCCTCCACGCAACCGGTGCGGCCGCAGCGGCACGCGCGCCCGTCCCAGACGAGCGTCGTGTGCCCCCATTCACCTGCGGAGTTGCCCGGGCCGCGCAGCAGCTGCCCGTCGACGATGATCCCCGCACCCACCCCGGTCCCGAGGTTCACCGCGACGAACTGCCGGAAGCGGCGTCCCGCACCGAACCACAGCTCTCCGGTGGCGAGCGCCATCAGCGGGTTGTCGATCCGCACGGGGACGGTCAGCGCCTGCTCGAGCGGCTGGAGCAGGGGCACGTCGTGCCAGCCCCAGTTGGGGGCGAAGACGTCCACACCTCGTTCGGGATCGACCTGGCCGGGGAGCGAGACCCCGGCGCCGAGCACTCTCCCGTCGAGCTCCCGGTGCCGCGCCAGGAGGCGCCGGCTGCATTCGCGGATCTGCTCCGCGACGGTCGCGATGCTCGGGGTGCCGGTGGCGAGCTCCACCCTCTCGACATCGAGCCGTGCCAGGGACACGTCGAACAGATCCACCCTGATGTAGGTCTCCGCGACATCGACCGCGAGCAGCGCCCCCCGGTCCGGATCCGCCTGGAACGTCACCGTGGGACGGCCTCCCTGGGAGGAGACCTGTCCCGCTTCACGCAGCACACCCTCGGCCACGAGCTCGCCCACCAGCGTGGTGACCGTGGCAGGGCTGAGGCCCGCGTCGGCGCTGATCTGCGCACGAGTCACGGTGCCGCGCACATAGACCGAGCGCAGGACCATGAAACGGCTTCCGTTGCGGATCTCCTTGGAGGTCTTCGTCGCCACGGCACCCTTCCTTCTCGCTGAACCTGCCCCGCTCCCGCCGAGCCGAGCCTCCTGCCAGGCGCTCAGCGTTCCGTCCGGGCCGCTCGCGCGCCCTTGAACTTACCTCCTCGAGCGTCGATCGCTTCGACGAACAGCAAGACCTCCTCGGTCCGGCCGCCCGCCCAGCCCGCCGGGATCCAGCTGCGGGCGGGGTGCCCACCGGCGGTCACCGGCGCGCCGAGCACGTGCCGGGAGACCCGTCGCGCCCCGGAGACGACGGTGATCTGCACATCCTCCCCCTCCAGCTCGAGAAGCAGACCGGAGCCCGCCGCGCCGTCCAACGGGAGATCGAGGCGGTGCAGCTGCGCCGCACCCGGGGCGACGTGGGATCCCCTCTCCTCCGCCTCGGCGGCGGCGACGGGATGCCAGCTCTGGGCGGCGGCATCGTTCGCCGCCGCGCTGATCTGGCCTGCGAGCTCCGCTGCGGTCAGGAGGCGCACCTCGTGCGCGGGCACGACGTCTCCGCGCAGCAGCTCGACCCCTTCGAGCAGACCGCCGGGCACGTGCGGTGCCGTGGCCATGAGGCGAGCCGGCCGCTCCCCCGGGGCGAGCAGCACCACCGGATCCGAGGGCGTCACCAGGCGCGATGCTCCCCCGTCGACGCTGAGCCGCAGGGGCTGCCGGAGGCCATGGAAGCGCACGGCCACCGGCTCCCCGTGCTCCCGTTCGGCCGACGGGTCGCCCGACGGATCGAGGTCTCGCACGTAGAGGGCCGTCTCACCTGTACGGGTGCTCGACCACCCGCCCAGTGCGCGCAGCGGCGGCGTGGCACCCTCGGGCAGCCCTCGGCGATCCGGCAGCCCGTGGACCTCCCACAGGTCGGTGATATCGCGGGCGGATCGGATCTGCAGCACGGCTCCCGCGCCCCGTCCGGCACCGAGCCGGAGAGCGGGCAGGCGCGGATCGTCGAAGTTCGCCCGCCCCCACGTCTCGGTGGTGACACGCAGCCGATGCGATGCCCCGCCCGGGACCGGCAGCGACAGCGGTGCCCCGTGCGCGACGTGCAGACCGTGGTCGTTGCCGTCGAGCTCGAGCCTGACGAGGTCGGCGGCGCCGAGGACCACCAGCTCGACGGCGGAGGGTGAGATCTCGAACTCTGCCCGGAGCCGTCCGTCATGGAGGCCGTGCGCCTCGGTGGACGACGCCGGTACGGAGCCGGGCCCTGCGACGGTCCCCACCTCGCTCCAGCGCAGCTCGCCCGCCGACCGCATGCCGGTGTCGAGGCGGCGCAGCACGGGGTCACGATCCGCCCTGCTCGCAGGACGCTCCCTCACCACGATCCCGACACCGGTCTCCGGCGTCGCGGCGAGCTCCCCGAGCCCGCTGAGACGCAGTACATGCGGGCGGGCGTCGGCCCCCTGCACGACCAGTTCGACCAGTGCGGTCTCATCCCCCTCGAACACGAGGACCAGCTCGGCTCCTGCATCATCGACGCCCACCAGCTCGGCCGTCGCGACGGTGAGCGTGCCCTCCCTCCCCCACGGGGCGAGGGGCACGTCGACCGCCCAGAAGGGACAGGAGCCCGGAGCGAGCGCCGCGTCGACGGGACCGTCGGTGCCGGTGCGGGAGGCGGGGTGCAGGCGCACAACGGTGCCGGTCCCGTCGAGATCCGCCGGGCCGAGGAGGAAACCTCCGCCGTCCAGGGCGAGCGCACCGCCCGCCTGTGCTCCCTCGATCGGGGCCTGACCGAGACCCACCGGGGTCGCTGTGGCAAGCCGTTCGCCCCAGGCAGCGAGGGTGCGGGCGAGAGCGATCGCCTCGTCGTACTCGGGGCGTCGGCGCCCGTCAGGGCTGATGTAGCCGCCGAAGTCGTAGTCGTGCGTCATGAGGTTCCCGGGATCACCCCAGTTCCCCGCCGAGGGGAGGACGAGGTGGTCGAAGCCCGAGGTCTGCAGGTACGGGGCGACGAGCCGCGCCCCCGCGAGGATCTCCCGACGCAGGGTGCGGTGCATCCGGTTGGTCTCGGTGACCATCAGCGGCAGGTTCCGCGCGGCGAGCACGTCCGTGTAGTACCGCGCCTCCTCGTCGAATGTCCGGGAGGTGTCCGAGGGGTACAGGTTCACGGTGGGGATGACACCCTCGGCGTCGCCGGAGGCGCCCCGGAGCTCGCCCTGACCCGCGCAGGCGATGATCGGCACCTCGATGCCGTGCTCGCGACAGCTGCGTGCCAGATGCTCCATGTACGGTCCCGGGTCCGGGCAGTCGAAGAAGTCGAGCTCGTTCTCGATCTGGAGGAGTGCGACCGGCCCGCCCGAGGTGGTCTGGTTCGCCGCGAGGAGCGGGATCACTGCACCGAACCAGCGGTCGACCGCCTCCAGGTAGACCGGATCCGAGGTGCGCACTGCCTGCGGTGCCCCGGAGGCGCCGTGATGCAGCCACCACGGCAGCCCGCCACCGTCGGTCTCGGAGCAGATGTATGGGCCGGGACGTGCCATGACCAGCAGGCCCCGCGCTGCCGCGAGGTCGAGGAAGTGCTGCAGCTCCCGCTCCGGGGAGGTGAGATCGATCCGCCCCGGGACCTCCTCGTGGAAGCCCCAGTGCACATAGAGATCGATCATCCCGTACCCGGACTCCTGGACGAGCTCGAGGCGGTGATCCCATTGGGATCGGGGGATCCGGAAGGGGAACACCGAGGAGCACAGCACCACCGAGGGCGTGCCGTCGAGAGTCAGAGTGCCGGAGGAGAGGCCGATGCCGCCGCTCATCACTTCACCCCCGCGCTGCCGGCCGACAGGTTCATCTCGTACATGTACTTCTGCCCGAAGTAGTAGATGACGATCATCGGCAGCGACAGGAAGATCGAACCGACCATGATGAGATTCCATGGAGGGGTCTGCAGCTCCTGGCTGGTCGAGGTGAGGTACTGGACCCCGAGGGCGAGAGGCATCTTGTCCTCCGAGTTGATGTAGATGAGCGGTCCCATGAAGTCGCCCCACGCCGCGGTGAGCGTGAAGATCGCGATCGCGATGAGGATGGGCGTCATCATCGGCAGGATGAGGCGGGCGTAGATCCCGAAGTGCCCCAGCCCGTCGATCTGTGCGGCCTCGTCCATCTCGTACGGGATGCGCGTGACGAACTGGCGGACCAGGAAGATGTTGAAGGCGTTGGAGAAGAACTGCGGCACGATGAGCGGCAGGAACGTGTCCACCCAGCCCAGCTCGCTGAAGATCCAGAACTGCGGGATCATCGTGATCTGCGCCGGGATCATCATCGTCGCGATGACGACGAAGAACAGCACCTTCTTGCCCGGCGCCCGCAGGCGCGCGAAGGCGTAGCCGACCAGCGAGCTCGACAGCACCTGACCGATCGCCGACGTCAGCGAGATGATCACCGAGTTCAGCAGGAACGAGCCCACCGGCAGGCTCGTCTGGAAGATCTTCACGAAATTCGAGAACTCCCAGTCGCGAGGGAGAACCGTCAGCTGGCCACTGGAGACCGTGGTGTCCGCGGACAGCGCGATCGAGATGACGAAGATCAGCGGCACCATGAAGATCGTCGACATGATCACCAGCAGCCCGTAGGTGAAGGGGCCGCTGCGGAATGCGCTGAGGGTCCGCGGTCGGTGGGGCCGGCCCGCGGTGCGGGTAGCCGTGGGCGGTGCCGGGGCGGGGGCTGTTGCCGTCATGAGCTCATCTCCTTCCGCTCGTTCCTCGCAGTACGTCGACGAGCTGCAGCCGTCATGAGCGGACCTCCGATTCATAGAACACCCAGCGCCCGGAGGTCGCGAAGGCGAGAGCGGTGAAGGCCATGATCACGACGAAGAGGATCCAGGCGATCGCCGATCCGTATCCCATGTGGTAAAAGCGGAACGCCTCGTCGAAGAGCATCGGCACGGCCATCTGGCTGGCGTTGTCCGGTCCGCCTCCGGTGAGGATGAAGACCTGCGCGAACACCTGGAACGAGCCGATGATCCCCATGATCAGGTTGAAGAAGATGACCGGGGTCAGCTGCGGGAACGTGACCGACCAGAACTGGCGCATCCCGCCCGCGCCATCGATCTCTGCGGCCTCGTAGAGCTCCTTGGGGATCCCGTTCATCCCGGCCAGCAGCAGGATCGTGCCGCCGCCGGCCTGCCACAGGGACATGAGGATGAGGGCAGGCTTGACCCAGTCCGCGTCGCGCAGCCAGTTCGGGCCGTCGATGCCGATCAGGGCCAGCGCCTGGTTCAGCGGCCCGGCCTCGGGCGCGAAGACCATCTGGAAGATCAGCGTGACGGCGACGATCGGGATGAGGTGGGGCAGGTAGACGAGGGTGCGGAAGATCTTGC